>JAUQOZ010000247.1 GCA_030550625.1 Chloroflexota bacterium
CTCCCGCCGTCAGGTGGGAGAGGGGGCCGGGGGGTGAGGGCCATCAGTAGGCTGCGTCAGCATAGCTCGGCCCTTCAGAGCGGCTTCCCTGTCAGCGGTAAGCAACTAGGCTGGATAAGATATGCTCTCTTGAACGCTCTCACCAAGAAGATTAATGCGCCGCCCCTCCCCTCGGCGTGCAAGGACAGGGTATGTGTCATTGCGAGGGGGCGAAGCCCCCGAAGCAAGCTCCTCCGAGTACGGATTGCATCCACATAGGCATCGGTGTCGCTGAAGCGAGAGATTGCTTCACCGCCGGAGGCGGCGCGCAATGAGGGTGGGAGATGAACGTTTGATCATCTTGCCCGCTTTATTGCCAGCCAGTTGCGTGCTATACTTACACCATCAAAGCGATTGGTTGCGGGAGTATGTCCTTGAGTACGGAGCCAGCCGCCCTTCTCGAGCGCGCTACAGCCATCGTTGCCGCCCAACTTGCCGGATTGCGCGAACTCTACCACGCCGCCTTGCAACAGCAAGAAGGCGTGGTTCAGCGTGCGCGCCAACTTTCGCGCCAACTCGATGAAGCAGTGGTACAAGAGCAGTTTGCCCGCGAACACGGCTTATCCACCGTCGCCATCTCAGCGCGAGTCAAGCAATTGCGCGCCGAGCATGCCGCTGCTGCCGAGGCCGAAGCCGAACTCCGCCGGTCGCTCCGCCAGCTTGACCAACTCATTCGCCAGATCGAGATGAGCAGCACCACCCTTACCCGCAATGTCGAAGGCGTGGCTGCCGATCCGTGGGTGCAGGCGTTGCGGGCGCAAGTCATTAAGGGCCGCGAGGAAGAGCGCATCAGGCTGGCGCGCGAAGTGCATGACGGGCCGGCGCAAGTGCTGGCAAATGCGCTGATGGGGGTCGAAGTCTGCCAAAATCTACTGCAAGAGCAGAATCTGGAACGCCTTGGTTCGATCCTTAGCCAACTCGGTGATAGCGTGCGCGAGGGCTTGCGCGAGGTGCGCAGCTTTATCGCCGATCTCCGTCCGGGCAAATTAGAAGAGCAAGGTCTTGTGCCGGCGCTGCACGAATACATTCGCCGCTACCGCGACACGGTGAGCAGTCCGGTCGTGTTTGAAGCCGATCCGTTGCCGCGCTTGCCGGCCGAAGCCGAGATCGTGCTCTACCGCATTGTGCAAGAGGCGTTGCAGAATGCGCGCAAACATGCCCGCGGCGCGCCGGTGCGGGTGACGTTGACGGCGCGTGGCGGGAGGTTGCATCTGACGATCCGCGATGAAGGGCCGGGTTTCGATCTGCGCGAGGTGATCCGGCGCGCCGGACGCGAGAGCTGGGGGTTGACAAGCATGCGCGAACGGGCCGAACTGATCGGCGCGCAACTAACCGTCACGACCCGGCGCGGCGCCGGCACCGAAGTACACGTGACGATGCCATTGCCGCAACCGGTGTGAGTTATCCGAGGAGTCATTGCGTGACAGCGCCATTATCATCAAAGGTCAGAGTATTAGTGATTGATGACCATCCACTCTTCCGGCAGGGAATCCGCTGGAGTTTAGAGAGCGCACCCGATATTGAGGTGATTGGCGAGGCCGAGAATGGTCAAGAGGCGATCAAGCTGACCGAACGCCTGATGCCCGATGTGGTGCTGGTCGATATTAACCTGCCCGGCTTGAACGGGTTGGAAGTGGCGCGGGTGATTAAGCGTCGCGAGCCACGCACCGGTATCATTGTGCTGAGTGTTTATGAAGACGATGATCAGTTGTTTCAGGCAATTAAGGTCGGTGCGGCTGCCTTTACCTCCAAAGACATTAGCCCAGAAGAGCTGGTGCAAATGATCCGCGAGGTCGCCCGCGGGCGTTATCTAATCAACGATGCAGTGCTGGCCCGGCCCAATGTCGCGGCGCGGGTGCTGCACCAATTCCGCGAACTGGCCGCCACCGACGAAGAGGACGGCGCGAATTTGTTTGCCCCGCTGACCTCGCGCGAAATTGAGATTCTCGACTGCATTGCCCGCGGTCTCTCAAACAAAGAGATTGCGAATGAGCTGAGTATCAGCGGCCAGACGGTCAAAAATCACATCACGTCCATCCTGTCTAAATTGCAAGTCAATGACCGCACGATGGCGGTGATTGTGGCGATTAAGAAGGGTTGGATTAAGATGGGTTATTCGCAACCGCTTGAGTAGGGACATTACGACGCAATGTCCCTACGGCGACGCAATGTCCCTACGGCGCTCCTCGCAACGCAGCAGCGATCACACGATCGAGCTGCACCGTGTCACGAGCCTCTACCACACTGGCAAACGCAAGCTGGGGCAAACGATCAATCACCGTTTGCGCCACTTCGTTTGCCAGTTCGTGTTCAGCCGCAGTGAACGTTTCCCGCACCGCTTGCTGCAACCGTCCAGCCTGCCGATCACGGCGAAGCTGGTAGCGGGTGAGGATTCCTTCACCCGCGCCACACTGCCGGGCGGCGCGCCGGCGATCTGCGTTACGGTGCAGATAGGCAAGCCCGATCAGCGCCGCAGACAATTCTTCCGGCATGTATACGTTGCAGGCTTCTCGTTGCGTTACGCTGAGATTGATCAATGCCGCTTCATGCTTGCCGGCGGCGATCGCGAGATAGCCTTGGTGGCGCAGCAGACTGACCCGGCCATAGGAAATGCTCATCTCGGCGATGATTGCACTGGCGGCGGCGAGATTGCTCTCCGCCGCCGCGATCGCTCCCTCTTCCAGATCAATGCTGGCGAGACGCAGATGCGCTTCCCACAACGCCATCGCGTCACCGCCAACGGCTAATTCTGCAATCAGACCAGCAAACATCCGGCGCGCCGGCAAGAGGTCGCCGCGCGAACGCAACGCTTCGGCCAGATCGCACCGGTAGCGATGCACCATGATCTGATCGCCATTGCGCGCGACCAGTTCAACCGCTTCACGCAGCATGGGTAATGCTTTGTGGTAATGGCCATGGCTGCAATACCCGACACCGAGTTGATTAAGCGCATACGCTAAAGACGCTGGCGCAGCGATGCGCCGGGCAATCACAATCGCTTCGTTGAGGATGGCTGCGTACCGTTCCAGATTGCCGGGGAAGCGGTTGAGCATGCCTTGGTAAGCCAGCCCCTGCGCCACATCGGCATCTTGCCCCGCTTGGCGCGCTAGCGCGATCCCTTGGGCCAGCAGATCGCCGGCCTGCAACGCACCCTGCTGTGATGCGAGGTAGCCAACCGTGATCAGCGCGCTCCCGCGCAACGCCGGCGGGATGGCTTGCGCCGTCCCAGCCACCAACAGCGGTTCGACCAAGCGCCCCTCGTAGACCGCGCGCCGGCTCAGCCAATAGACGCGCAGCGCCGCGGTGATGCGCGCCGCAATCACCCCGTCATCAGCGTTGAGTGACCAGCGGATCGCAGCGCGCAGATTGGGCAGCTCAGCATCGAGGTGGTTCAGCGCCGTAGCGGCTGCG
>JAUQOZ010000259.1 GCA_030550625.1 Chloroflexota bacterium
AGTGAAACTGCCGCATTCCACAGGGAGATGAACCGCTGCTGCTCGCAACCCGATACCCTGAGCAGGTTGCCATCGGGCGCAACCGGCAAGCTGCAACGGATCACGATGGCCAAGACGCTGGGGTTGGCGTAGGCAGGATGTTGCTATGGAGTGCGGCAGTGAAACTGCCGCATTCCACAGGGATATGAACCGCCTACTGCTCGCAACCCTCCTGTGAAAAGCTTTACAAGCCGCGCCAAAATTGCGGTATGATAGTGTTATTGGCAAGTTACAACGCATTGATTGCTCATCGTCGCAACGATGCTGCCGGCCATCACCTCCGGCGTTGACACACAGGAAGCGGCATGATCCCCAAGCCTGAACTCGAACGGCGTCTCTCGCCCTACGTGAGTTTTTCGCGGTCGGAATGGTCGGCATTGCGGAATGGCACACCCTTGCCGCTGAGCGCCGACGAGTTGGATTCGCTAGTGAGCCTGAATGATAGTGTCTCAATGGAAGATGTCGCCGACATCTACCTGCCACTAGTGCGCTTGTTGCAGCTCTATTACGAAAACGCTTGCCGGTTGTATCAGGCGACGAGATCGTTTCTTGGTTCGGTCACGGCCCGCGTTCCTTACGTGATCGGCATTGCGGGAAGCGTCGCGGTGGGCAAGAGCAGCACTGCCCGTATTTTGCAGGCGCTGTTGGCCCGTGGCCCCGGCCAGCTCAAGGTGGATCTGGTGACAACCGATGGCTTTCTCTACCCTAATCGGGTGCTGCAAGAGCGGGGTATCATGCACCGCAAAGGCTTCCCGGAAAGCTACGACCGGCGGCGATTGTTGCAATTCATCGCTGATATCAAGTCGGGGTATGGCCCGGTGACTGCACCGGTTTATTCACACTTGACCTACGATATTGTGCCGGATCAGTTTCAGGTGGTCGACCACCCCGATGTGCTGATCGTCGAAGGGCTGAATGTGTTGCAGCGCGGCGCCAATACCCGGCGCGAACCGCAGCTCTATGTGTCAGATTTCTTCGATTTTGCGATCTATGTTGATGCTGATGAGCAAGACCTCGAACGCTGGTATATCGAGCGCTTTTTGCAACTGCGCAAAACGGCATTCCGTGATCCCTCATCGTATTTCCGCCGCTACGCCGAGCTGAGCGAGGCTGAGGCGATTGCGACCGCGCGCCGGATCTGGCGCGAGATCAACTATGTGAACCTCAAGCAAAACATCGAGCCGACGCGCTGGAGCGCCGATCTGATTTTGGTTAAAGGGTCGCGCCACGAGCTCGAGCGGGTGTATCTGCGCAAACTGTAACTATGAAGGCGCAGAGGGGGCTGTAGAGCCGGACGGCTGTCCGGCTCCGCAAAGGGCGCAAAGAGTTTAAACGCAAAGGCGCAGTAGAGCCGGACGGCTGTCCGGCTCCGCAAAGGGGTAGGGGTATTGGGGGCAAGCGCGGGCGGGTGTGCTGTACCCCTTTTACCTTCAGCGGCCTCCGTGTGCGTGGCGGTAAATAACTACTCCCGCCAGCCGCGCCCCTCCCCCAGCGGGGGAGGGGTTGGGGGTGGAGGCAACGCAAAGGAGCAAAGGGCGCGAAGGGCTAATGGGATTGGGGGCGCAAGCAAACGTGCTGTACCCGATTGACCCTCTGTGGTAAATACGCCCGCCAGCCGCGCCCCTCCCCCAGCGGGGGAGGGGTTGGGGGTGGGGGCAACGCAAAGGAGCAAAGGGCGCGAAGGGCTAATGGGATTGGGGGCGCAAGCAAACGTGCTGTACCCGATTGACCCTCTGTGGTAAATACGCCCGCCAGCCGCACCCCTCCCCCAGCGGGGGAGGGGTTGGGGGTTGGGGGCAAGAAACAACTAAATGAAATACCATTGTTCGTCACAGCGAGGATTGATATGCGCATCTGCATTGTCGGGGCCGGCGCAATTGGCGGCTGGCTCGGCGCGAAGTTGATACAGGCCGGTGCTGAAGTAACCTTGATTGCGCGTGGCCCACACTTGGCTGCGATCGAAGCCAACGGGTTAATCATCGAATACCGCGATGGCCGCCAAGAGGTGGTGCGTCCGGCGTTGGCCACCGCCGATATGGCTGCCGCCGGCCCGCACGATATGGTGATCGTGGCAGTCAAAGCCCAATCGCTGCCGGCGCTGGCCGCGCCGATGCGCGCGCTCTATGGCCCGGATACAGCGGTTGTCTATGCCCAGAACGGCATTCCATGGTGGTACTTCTTGCGCCACGGCGGCCCTTATGAAGGACGCCGGATCGAGGCGGTCGATCCCGGTGGTGTGATCGCGGCCAATACCGAGATCGAGCGGGTGATCGGCTGTGTCGTCTACCCGGCAGCGGCGATCGAGCGACCCGGCGTGATCCGGCATATCGAAGGCAACCGGTTTACGCTCGGCGAACCTGACGGCAGCCGGAGCGAGCGGGCACTCCGGCTGAGCAAGTTGCTCGAATCGGTTGGTTTGCGTGCGCCAGTGAAAACCGATATTCGCAACGAAATTTGGCTCAAGTTGTGGGGTAATCTCTCGTTCAACCCGATTAGCGCCCTGACCCGCGCCACCCTCGACCGGATCATCGCCGATAAGGGTACCTACGCACTGGCAGCAACGATGATGGCTGAAGCGCAACAAGTGGCCGAGGCGCTAGGGGTGCGGTTCCCTGTCTCGATCGAGCGCCGCATCCGTATGGCCGAAGAGATCGGCGCGCACAAGACCTCGATGCTGCAAGATATCGAGGCCAAACGTCCGACCGAGATCGATGCCTTGTTGGGGGCAGTGGTTGAACTCGCCGATCTGACCGGCGTCCCGGCGCCAACCATGCGTGCGATTTACGCCGTCACCTCGTTGCTTGATCGGGTGAACTGCGGCCAGTGATGGCTATGCGCTAATATGGAGTGCGGCAGTTCCCCTGCCGCCCGGCTGTCATTGCGAGCCGCCATAGGCGGCGAAGCAATCTCCCGCTCAAGCGCGAGCCATCCCTGCAAGGGAGCAATGGCGCTCTTATCCGGTTGATAGACGCCGTGCGCGATCGGGTACACGGCGGCCAGTGATGGCGATGCTCCAACATAAACACTATCATTGCGAGGGCGCACCACGCCCGAAGCAATCTCCTGCTCTAGCGCGAGCCATCCCTGCAAGGGAGCAATGGCGCTCTTATCCGGTTGATGTACGCTATCACCGCGCTGCTCGATCGGATAAACTGCGAGCCGTGATGGCTATGCTACGATATGGAGTGCGGCAGTTTCACTGCCGCACCCGGCCATGGCGAGAGCGCCCAGCGCGAGCCATCCTTGATATCGGATAATATAAGCATGCATAACTGTTTCCATTCCGTATCGCAAAGGAGTACCGATGCGTGAACTGCTTGCCAACCCGGTGCTAACTCGCGAACTGTTTGGCCGGATTCGCGGGCGCAATGCGTGGCTGATCTTGACTGGCTATTTAACCATCATCGGC
>JAUQOZ010000016.1 GCA_030550625.1 Chloroflexota bacterium
GGTGCGTTCATTGGTGGCATTGGTAATGTCGCGAAAGCCGACCAACCACTGCCGCTCCCACCGTCCGGCCAGCCGCTGCTCGACGTCGGCGGCGGGTACCCAATAGCGCGGCGTGACCGTCAGCGCGGGGTCGGCCAGCTCGGCGGCGGTCAGTTCGCGGGTCTCCGGCTTGGGGCCGCTGTGATAGGTCGCCCAGCGGTGGGTGTACTGGTGGAGCAGCTTGGCTTCGTACAGCGGCAGCAGCCCCTCCCCCGGCGCGGGATGGAAGAGGTGGCTGTCGTTTGACATGTGAAACATCGTCAGAAAGCGCACCCCCCACGGGTTCGCCCCCGTCCGCTCGTTGACCAGCACCGGCACGCGCCGGTAGATGGCCGTGGTCAGCTCGGCGTCGGCGCGGGTGCGGAAGACCGGCGCGGTGCGGGTGTTGGGATTGATGAGCGCCAGCTCCTCGGCGCTGAGGGTGAACACCCGCTGCGGGTCGGCGAGCTGGGCCGGCTGGGTGAGGAAGAAGGCGAACCGCGCCGGCTGATCGGTCTGGCCGATGGCGAGCAGGCTGAATTTTTGGCGGCTATCCACCGCCGGAAACAACTTCTCCCGGTTCTCGAAGTCGTACAGGCTGACCAACTGGCCCTGCTGCACCAGATCGGCAAAGAAGGCTTTGGTGCTGTCGTCGGTGGCGATGCCGGTCGGCACGATGATCCCGGCCCGACCGTGGGGCGCGAGCAGGCTGCGGCTCAGCTCGGCAAACAGCGCGTAGGTGTTGACATCCCCCACGGCGGTCAGCGGGAAGCGGCCCGACACACGGATAAAGCGGCTCTCGGCCTCGGCCCGGTATTTGGCCGCGTCGTAGGCGGCAATGCGCGCGCGTTGGTACTCGTTCCCCTGCCGCCATGCCGCGATCAGGCGGTCACGGGCCGCTTTGTTGGCAGCGCGGGCAATCTCCGGTACATCGGCGAAATGCTCCTGCTCTTGCAGCTTGATCCGTTCCCACGGCGGGTTGCCCAGCACCACCGCGAACCCGCCCGTCCAGCCGTGCGGCCCGCCGGCGGGGTCGTTTGGCGCGCACGGTCGGAAGACATCGGGGAAGGCGAGGTGCCAGTGGAAGAAGCGGTACTGCGCGGCCAGCCGCTCGACTTCGGCCCGCAGCCAGTGGGGCAGGTCGTAGGGATTGCGCTCGGCGCGGCGGAAGACCTCTTCGGTGATCGGGTAGGGCAGCGCCTCAGTGGTCACTTTGGGCCAGACCAGCGCCGCGCACCAGAGGTCGGCCAGCAACCGCCCGTGCTCGTAGCCGCTTGACCGCACCAGCGCCTCGTACTGGGCCTGTTTGCGGCGGGCATCGGCAATCGTCGCATCGGGCAACTCAGCCACTTCCAGCATCGCCGTCGCCAGATTGCCCAGCCGCTCCCACGGCGCCTGCGCCGCATCGAACAAGCTGAGCTGGCCGCTGCGTTCGCGTTGGTTGCGCTTGCGATACTCGCGGCAGACCGCCTTGTCATCGCCGCTGACCGGATCGAACGCCCCGTCGGGAATGCCGGCGGCGAGCGCTGCCGGCGTCGCCCCGATCAGGCTGTTGCCGCATTGAATATGGTGGTCGAGAAAGGTGAGCGGCTTGCCGGGTTCGAGCGCTTCGAGCCACAAACTCACCTTGCACAGCTCGACCGCCATCGGGTTGAGGTCTACCCCATACAGACAACGGCCAATCACATCACGCAACGCAGTACGGGTCGCTTCGGGGGCCGGCTCTGCCTCGCCGGTGCGGATAGCCGCCAGCCGGCGCGCCATACGGTGGGCGGCGGCGAGCAGGAAATGGCCGCTGCCGCAGGCCGGATCCACCACCTTGAGGGCAAGGATGGCCGATTCGGGGTTCGGCTGGCGAACGGCGGCGGCCAGCGCCGGCTCCAGCGCCGTATCGAGCGCCACCGCAATCAGGCTGCTGGGGGTGTAGTAGCTGCCGGTGGTCTTGCGCTCGTGACCGCCGAGGGTTTCGAGCGCGAAGCTGGCCGCATCGACGTTGAGCGCCGGGCGCAGTTCGAGCAGCGACTCATAGACGCTGCCCAGCTCTTCGGCGCCGAGGTGTTGGTAATCCACGATGCGACGCCCGTGGCGATCGTCGGTGAAGGCCAGCGCGCGCACGGCGGCGAGCAGGTCGCGGTTGCTCAGTTCGGCGGCATCGAGATCGGGGACTGCCGCCGGCGAAAAGAGCCAGCCGCCGAGCGCCGGCAGGGCCAAGGCCGGCGCGCCGTCGCCGCCGAGCCACTGCATCACCAGCCGCACTCGCCGGTAGAGGTCGGCGTGCTGGGTGCCGGCCCGCCGTTCCGCCAGCCGGCGAATGCCGGCGAGGGCGTAGTAGCGGGTGTAGCGCTCGCGCGCGGCGGGTTCGGCGCGGGGATCGAGCAGGACATCGCGATCTTCGGCCACCAGCAGAAAGAGCAGGCGGTAGACCAAGCGCAACAACTGGCGGTAATAGTCTTGGGCGCTGAGCTGGCCGCTGCGCAACCGCTCGCGCAGGGCGCCGTTGGCGGGGTGGGCGAGGAAGCCGCGGCCAAGCGCGGCAATCGCGGTTTCTACGCCAGCGCGCAGCCGATCGAGCGCGCGCGCACCTTGGGTCTGGGCGGCCTGCGCCCAGCGTTCGAGCCAGCACGAACCGTCGGCCCCCGCTTCGACCCGCGACTGGTGGCAGACCAGCCAGAGCAGGGCAAAATCGGCGTAGAGCTGGCCATCAAACATGGCTTCGAGGTCGAACTCAAGGTACGACTGGCGGGTGAGGCGCACGGTATCGCGCAGGATGCGCAGCCGCAGGCCATTGGCGACGAAGCCCCACTGCCATGCGTCACTGCGGTTGAGGGCTTCTTGGAGCAGGCTATGCGGGCTGGCTTTGGCAGCGCCGGCGACGCCGGGCTGGCGGCGGTCGAGATCGACGCCGCAGCCGACGAGGTGGATGGGGGTTTGGCCCCAGAGGTGGGAGATCGGGTAACTCTTGCCATTGACCTCAACCGCCTTGGCCGGTGGGAGACGGCCGTAGCCTAATTCAGCGAAGAGGGGCAGCAGCCAACGTTCGCGAGTGAGGCCGGTAGCGGGGTCGCCGGGCGGGAGGGCGGTGGCGGCGTGGCGAAAGGAGGCCCACAGCCCCAGCAGGCGGCTCCACGAGCGGTTGATCGCCTCGGTGAGGCGTTCGCCGGCGACGAGGTGGTAATCGGCGGGAGCGAGACCGCCGAGGGTAGGATCGCCGTCGGCAATGCGCTGGAGCAGGTCGGGCGGCAAGAGCGCGCCTTCGCTACGGATGGCGGTGAAGGGGGTGCGGGCACGCAGCGGCATAGACGGCATTCCTGTTAGCAAGCATCAGGACGGGAACAAGCCCGGCATCCGGCTCGAAAAACTGCTAGATGCCGGGCATGATACCAAAGCCCACCGTCGTTGCGTTAGGACGCTCCGTAACTGCTACCAGCTCCAAAACGAGCAACAACCATCAAGCTCATCCAATGACCTTCACTCGACGCTTTCTGCGGCCAAACCACCTCCGACACGAACAACACCGGCACGACGTTTTGTAATGACAGGGCGGTGTTTGTGCATAACGGGCACGAAAATACCAATCGAGAGCGAAGCGAATTGCCCAGAAACACAAAGTTTCAAGAAGATTAGGGGTCGTTGGCTCAGGGATCAGCAAAACACTCATGCAATAACCTTCTCTTTCTAAGCAATATCGTCGTATGCACACGTACCGATCAAAATCAACACGAAATCAAAACTTTTATCGCAATATACACAGCAATTACATAGCTATTACCTCCTTTCCAAAAAACGATTAATCGCACTATATCACGCCATTTCAAAAGGTACAAATGTAGTTCGACGCGCAAATATTTGTGTTTTTAGAGGGAGGGACAACCGACGATGAGCGGGCCAGCACGCTGGACACGTGATCAACCGGCAGCAGACCGCCCCGAAAGTGCAGTTCATTGATCAAGTCGCAAGAGAACCTTGGTATCGCATCCGATGCTGTACCACAACGTAACGGAAACGGATCAACACAGCTAGAAATGCGCGTTATTTGATGTTATTTACCCTTGACGCGCAACATACTCCGTGATACATTTGCATATACTCCATTGTGGAAAGGAGGTGATGACGTTTGAGTGGTTCGGAGCACCATGATTGGCGCAGTAAACGCTTTCTTACGTATGAAGAGACCGTTGAGATGCTACGAGATGCGGGGATTAATGTCACGGCGCGCACCGTGCAGCGCTGGGTACGCATTGGCAAACTCAGGGCTACGCCAGTAACGTTTCGAGTGCGCTATATCCCTCGCACGGAAGTGGAACGCTTTCTGAAGGAGATGGAATCGAGTGAACAACTGGCCCTGCACAGCGCCGCCGGGTAAGGGAGTCACGCTGTGCAGGGGCGCAGCGCAGCACATTGCTGCGCTCCGAATCATATCACGAACGGAGCACACACATGTTGACCTATAACCTGCATCTCGTCGTTTTGCAAGTTGCGTGGAGGTATAACGTCGCCGGCGTCGCGTACTGCTATGAGCAAGTGCCGATGAGCGCGTATGACCCCGAATCATTCCAGTGGGTTGCGCTCGTTGACGTACTGAATCAGCCGCTATGGGAGCGCTCCGCCCAGCTTTGCTACGGATGTCCAGTTGGACAGGAACTCGCATTACCCCGCCTTGGCGGGGATGACGAAACCCCTCGTGTCGTATTGCGATACGACCCATATAGCAAACGATATTGGGTCTACCCACGAGGGATGGGAGAGATCGTGCGAGCCAAGCGATCGCTTCGTGAGGCGTTGGAATGGGCACGGATCGTAGCACTGAACTTGGCATGCGCTGCGGCGGGCAACCATGAATGCGAGAGAGGGCAGAATGATACGTGGTGAACTCTGTTGGCAATCGTGGTACGGAGGAGGTCGCTGGACAGTTGAAGTGATCAAGGAGACACCGAAGCGCTATCTCATTCGAGCCCTGATCAGCGACACGATGATACCGGGAGGAAGGAAACTGAACGTGGGAGAAACGGCGTATGTGGACAAAACGGTCGTAGCAGTACGGAGTTCGGATATAGACAACGACGTGAGAACCAGCAACGATTAAGCCCGCGTGTGGTTCCCTACAAGCCTACACGCGGGCATACCGGTGCCTAGCAGCGCCGGCGCGCTCATGATAACACGCCGGCGCTTCCCTCTCGGAGGTATGCAATGAGCAATCTCACCATTAATCGCATTGGCCCGGACGCTCAGGCCGATAGTGCTTGGCATGACGAGGACATTGAAGCTAGTCGATTTAGCAACCTCGATGTGCGCCCCAGCCCAACCCGCTGGCGTGGACGCGATCTGCTTGGAGCCGCACTGGCCGGACTCGCAGCGTTAGGCGGTTGGTTCATCTTGCTCGTGGTGTTTTGGGGAGCAGCTCGTATCACCGAGCATGCCTATCCCCCGGCGCCGGGCTGGGTAATGTTTTGGCAAACGCTGCTCGCACTGACGGCCAGTACGCCATTGGTTATGGCAGTCATCGGAGCGGCGGTATGGGTGTATGAGCGGCGTATCTATGCTCTGCGCGCCGGCGTCATTCGTGATCGGTTGATGAATCCGGTACCAGCGCACTTAATTCATCAGCTCACACTGCCAAGCTACTACGCACTCTTTGAACGGGCCGCCCTGCTAGAACGGGATGTCGCACCCTACAGATCGTACCGTGGCGTAGAATCGCTCAGTCTCAGCACGTCGGCTGCAAAGCTGGGGGAAGAGCCACGCAAGGCATTAGAAAGCCTTGCGCCGGCCCCGATAATTGACCCGCCATTCGCTTGGATAGATGAAATCCTCGCAACCGAGGCGCACATTATGCTTGCCGGGCGCTCCGGCAGCGGGAAGACCATCACTGCTGAGGCGCTGCTAGCCCGCGCTATTGACCGGGGCAACGCCGTAATGATTATTGACCCGCACGCTGAACCAAACAAATGGCATGGTGTGCCGGCAATAGGTGCGGCACGTGATTATGACGCCATTCGGTCCGCACTGCGGACGCTGGAACACGAAATGACGGCACGTTATGCTGCGCTCGCACGGGGTGAAAAGATCGAATCTGCTGCGCTGGTGATTATCGACGAGGTGCCTGCTATTGCAGGAGCACTGGGCAGCGACTGGAAGCAATTCGGGACAAGGCTAGGTTCGGAAGCGCGCAAGATTGGGATCCGGCTTGCATTACTGACGCAAAGCCCGCTCGTTGAGGACATCGGAATGAACAGTGTGATGCGCCGGAATTTTGCCATCGTCGGACTCGACATGGCGAGTATCCGGGTGCTTCTCCGGGATGAAGCTGATGCCTCCGTTCGCCGCGCCATCTTGGAGGCACTCGAAGGGGAACGATACCCTGCCGTGCGGGAAATCGCCGGCCAGTTCCACATCTTAGACCGACGCGGGCTTGACCGCATTCGCCCTACCCTTTCACCGAACGTCTGGCGTCTGAACGCTTGTCCAGAGGCATTCACAGGGGCAACACAGACAGACAGACGCTCAGACAGTGACATCCACCGACTGAAGGCGCTCATTCGTCAGGGAATGACTCGTGATGCCGCACGCGCTGCCGGTTACGAGTTTGACAACACTGACTGGACGAAGGCACGGGCAGAGGTAGCAGCAGAAGATATGCTCTACGGTCGGATGGAACGCGGTGCAAGTTATGCTGACAACTTGAAAGGGAAAACGGTATGAAGCGCACCATCGGCATACTCGGACATGCTGCCATCGCCGGCGTGATCCTCGCTTGGTCGATTTGGGCTGGCTATACCTTTTGGCGCGGACTATTCGGCAGCGACTGGGCGGCTATTGGCGCATTACTGGCACTTGACGCTGCCGCATTATGGGGATTTGTGATGCATGTCCTCACCATTCCATCACCATTCGCCCGCGTGCGACACGCACTGCCGCTTTTATCTGCGCTACCCCTTCTGCACAGCTTGCACGCGCTGGCGGCCAACGCCGGCGATGTCGTATCTTGGGCAGCGGCATTGGCGCTCACAGCATTGCTTGCATTGTTCTCGTGGCTGGCGTGGCGCGGGTTGGAACGATTACTGATCGACCCGGCCAGCGTGCAAGAAGCCGAACTGATCGAGCAAGAACGCCGTGCCAGTGCAGCAGTGCGCCGCATTGCGGCGGAAGCAGCCATGACGATGAAGATCATTGCTGCCATGCGTGAGGCAGTAACACAGCACGAACGGTTGCTCTTACAAGACCCTACGCCTGCGTTGCTCCCCCGACAGGCAACCTATCCAGAACCAGTACCGGCTAGTGCGATGCCTGAACACGACGGCCTATCAGACAGCGAAACGCTTAATAAAACAAGCACGTATGTCTGCCCGCGCTGTGGCCATACGCTCACGTTAGGACAATACGGTAGCGCTGTGCGACGAGGCTATTGCCGACACTGCCGTTCCAAAAAAGACGCATGACGCGCTCGAATCAGCCCGGGATAGATTGCGTCTTTGGGCTATGAAGCAGCTTCTAGAACGAATGTAGTATCATACGAAAAATGGTGCGCGGCGTTGGTGGCCAGACCAACGCCGCGCGAAGGACAGAAATGGAGATACATTCCATGAGTTATCCTACCACAATCCTCCCGCCTTTACAACTTCCCTTTGCCGAGGCGCTGCGCCCATCAATGGCGCAACTCACCGCTTCTGTGGCCGAGGCGCTGCGCCCATCAATGGCGCAACTCACCGCTTCTGTGGCCGAGGCGCTGCGCCCATCAATGGCGCAACTCACCGCTTCCTTTGCTGAGGTATCGCGTCAAATCTTGCGCCAAGCGGTATTTCCCAACACTCCCAACCAAGTACAATCAGTACTCCGACAATCGGCAGCTCGTATTCGGCGAGGTCGAAAGAGAGGGCCAGCAAATCCGCATCTCGCACTGCAAGCGGTGAAGGAGTTTTTGACTGGGAGCAAATCCCAAGTTCAGCTCAGCGCACAGTACCACATTACTGATCGGCAGTTCCGGCGTTGGTGTAAGGACTGCTTCACCGGTGAATGGGAGCACTGGGCAACATGGGAACAACCGCTCTCTGAAAGCGAGAAAGCAGCTTTCCGGCAACTGTTCCGCCAAGCACGTCTCACGAATTAGTGTCCGCTTTCATGTCCTCTCGGTTGCCTTACCATTTGCTATCCTGTGTCCAAATAAGCACAGGAAAGCGGAATGATATATCCAAGCGGAGGGAAGGAGGGGAGAAACTTTCATCTGCCGGCAACAATGAAAGTAGTCTGGTATTTCGAGTGATGAGCGCCACATGCACATTCTTCTTGTGATATGACGCCAAGCAACACGATTCTAACAAAAAGCCGCCGCCGCGTGTAACCCCCACACGCGGCGGAGAGCAAAAGTTCTTCTAGCACCGAAAGGACACCTCTATGGTAACACAATCATCGTCAACACACAATACCATTCCTGAGTACGTCATTGCCGAAGCATTACGCACATTGGCTGGCCCGGATGACGACAAGGCGCAGAACGCTGCGACTATCGATTGCGGTGCATGGAATCACGTGCGCGACGAACTTGTGCAAGCCCGTACCATCGGTGGCCAGCCTGCGGCTTGGCGAGTACTGGCCGTGATGCAACGGCAATACCCCGATCTGATCTCACTCCTTGCTGCTCAGCCAAACCCATCCCAGCACGATGCGCGTCCAGAGATCGACGTCTCTGAAATTGATCTCGCAATCCATACAAAGCAGATATGGGAAGCGATTCTCACGAGCTCGGAAGATCACCGTATTGTGCGGATGGGAAGCGAATTGATGCGGATTGGAGACGATGGTGAATTACAACAGCTTACTGAAACTGCTTGGCGCGGATTTATCAACCGCATCGTGCGATTTGTGCGCCGGCGAGGGCAAAACAAACGCAGCGTTGCTCCACCATTAGAACTGGTTCGGGATAGCAAGCACTATGTCCCCAACGATATTCCAGTGATTGAGCGTATCGCCCGCCTCCCGGTATTCTTGCCATCAGGACAACTGATGTTAGAGGGACTTGATCGCAATCATCGACTGTTATCGTTAAATACCGTACCGGTCACGCCAATGCCCGTACATGAGGCGCTCGAACTCATCCTTGACAACTTGCTGATCGACTTTCCTTTCGCTACCCCTAGCGACCTTGCCAATGCACTGGCCTTGCTGCTGGCACCGTTTGTCCGTCCGATGTATCGCGTATCGCCATTCTTCCTGATCGATGCAACAACACGTGGCACCGGCAAAGGGTTGTTACTGGATTTGTTCCATTACGTGTGGCTCGGTACAGATGCTGAATTAGGCGGTCTGCCGTTGCAAGAGGAAGAGCAGCGAAAACTCATCACCTCACTCTTGCTGGAAGCTCCTATTGTGGCAGCGTTTGACGAACTGTCATACATTGGCGGCCAACCCCTGCAACGCGCAATTACCGCAGCAACGTGGGTCGATCGTGCGCTAGGCAGCAATTCGCGGCAAACATTGCCAGTGACGCCAGTGTGGGTGGGGGCAGGCAACAACTGCACTCTTGGCGGAGATATGGCAAGGCGAACTCTCCTCATTAGGCTGGAAGCGCCTGAAGAGCGACCGGAACTTCGGACGGGATTCAAGCGCAGTGAAGGTGAATTACGGAAGTGGACACGAGCGAATCGGATGCGCCTGATCAGTGCATGTGTCGCTCTCATTCAGCACGGTCTTGCCGCCCCAGAGCCAACGAACGTACCGGCATTTGGCGGGTTTGAAGACTTTGCGTGTCTGATGACGCGCATTTTGCAAGCCAACGGGATCGCTGGGTTCTTGGACAACCGGGTTTTGGTTTACGACAAGGAAGATTATCGACTGGCCGGCTGGAAGGCTGTGGCACAGGCTTGGTGGGACAAGTACCGGAACAAGCCAGTGCCAGCGGCCGAGATTGTGAAGCTCATTGATACCGATCCGCATATCGATATTGATGTCGATGGACAATCCGAGCGGGCTCGGGCAATCAGCATGGGCAAATTGCTCAAGGCCCGGCTTGGTGTGATCTTTTCGCTGCCCAACGGCACGAAGGTACGCATCCAATCCGGCAAAAACGAACGTGGGCATACGGTGTATTGGTTGGACACGGTTGGTCAAGTTGGGCTAACGGTGGTAGCGAAAACCATTGCCACTATCCGCCAAAATAACGGAATTCCGCATCAGGACGCCATCCCCGAAGTAGCCAAAAATGATAAATCTACTTCGGCAACGGAATTCCGCATCAGGACGCCATCCCCGAAGTACGCCGAAGTAGATTCCCTTTCTTTGCTATGTGAATGTGAGAGAGAGCGAGAAGTGGAGAGTGAGCGGAGAACGGAGAAAGAAACAACATCAACCACCTCGGCTACTTCGGCTACTTCGGCAACCGCATCAGAATGCCCAAAAATGACAGCCGAAGTGATCAGTCTCGATATGCTACTTCGGCAACCGCATCAGAATGCGGTAAATGGCGTCTGTCAGGCTAGTGCTGACTGTGCTACTTCGGCAACACCAATGACCACCTCGGCTCCCACATCTGATAAGGAGTGGCAAGGTGATGTGGTAATCGCGTTGTATGACATCTTGGGGCGTGATTGGCCAGATTTCACCACCAGCGCCGGCGCTGGCTGTATTGATGTGGTGATGCGAGGTACGTGGCAATCTGTTGCGCGTGTACGTCGCGATGATTACCCAAACGTTGTCGATGCAGTACAGGCACTGCTTGCCCAACTACGTGCAATGGCAGACCAGTGAGGGTGGAATGGCAACTTCGATTGACCTCCCCGCACTGTTAGAACGGCTCGGTGTGCGATTACACCGCTATCGACAGTCTTACCGATGTGCGTGCCCGTTGCACGCCGGCGATAATGAGCTTGCCTTTAGCGTGTACCGATCCCGCAATGGTCAGTGGCGCTGGCATTGCTTTAGCGGCGATTGTGGCGATGGGGACGCGATTGAGTTTGTCAAGCGGTATTACGGTGTCGGCTACCGCGAGGCATGTCAGATACTCGGCGTAACGCCGGCTAGTGACTCAGGTGGGCCACGACTGCCACAGCCTCCGCCATCCATAGAGCCACCCTCGGCCCAATGGCAACATGCCGTTGGACGGTTGGTAGAACAGGCAGTTCAGGCACTTTGGGCATCGGTTGGTCAGCCTGCCCGTAACTACTTGCACCAACGGGGGTTGACTGATGATCTGATCCAGCGTGCTGGTCTCGGCTACCATCCGGTGGCGACGCGCATTCGGGCCGAGGTGGTGGGCATAGAAGGTGACGATCCGTACTATGCCGCTGGTATCGTCATTCCGTATTGGGTCGATGGCGTTCTGTGGCGCGTGCAAATTCGCCGGCTGGCCAGCAACGCTGATCCGCGCTATTTGTCGCTTGCCGGATCGTCTGGTACGCCACCCTTCCTGCTTGAGCCAATCACGCCGGCTAAGCCATTGGTGCTGGTTGAGGGACCATTTGATGCGTTGGCCATCAGTCAGGCCGCCGGCGATCTGGTGTCAGTAGCTGGTACTGGAGCAACGGGCTGCCGGGCAGTACGCTGGCTGGCTCGCTTTGGTGTGGCTCCGGCCGTGTTGGTGTCGCATGACGCAGATGACGCCGGCGATGCGGCAGCGGCCTACTGGTGCGACGCTTTGCATCCGCTCGGCAAACGCTGGCGGCCAACACTACACGATCCTGCCGAGATGCTGTCTGTTGGTGGTCCGATGTTGGTGCGTCAGTGGATAATACGAGGGCTGGCTAGTACTAACTGAGCATTGTTTTGTCAAACTTTCGCGCCGAAGTTTCATACGGATCGAAGGGGTAATTTTGGCTGGCTGCGTTTCGTCTAATGGCTCTTCGTGGTAAACACCGGGCCGAATGCGCAGGCAGATGTATGGTCTGCAATTGACTGCGCATTCGGTCCGTATCGCCGGCATCGCCGGCGGAACCAATATGCATCCAGTTTCACGACATGAGATTGGGTTCACATTGGTTCCCCTGCGCCAGTGTGCGGATATGGAACGCGGCAGAGCGGGAGATCGTCGGTGACGCTAGGTGGTGGCGCGCACACGAGTGGCTCCTTGCCTATGCGAGGAAGGGTGTGGTACGGTTGTACCAAGGCCAGCGAACCGTTTGTTGATACGGTGATGATCGCAGCGAGGCGTTACGACATGGGCGTCACGCATTGGATCCAGTACTCTGATGTCCGCCACCGATTTCGTGAAACCTTTGCCCTTCCGCGCGTTGCCGTGGTCGGCCCGCTGCGCGTGCCGCCGCGCTCGCCGCGCGCATGGCTGATCGGCACGGCGTTTCACTATCTGCTGAGCTGGATGGTCTGGCGACTCAACCCGCATGCCATTCGCTCACCATCCCGCGCCGAGCAGTACGCCGACCGTGAAGCGCGGTGGCTTGCGATGGCCAACGACTGGCGCGAACGCGCGGCGCGCGCCGCGACCGCGAAGGAAGCTGCGCAGTGGTCATCGCTGGCCGAGGCGTACCGGCCCGGCAGCACACTCCGCATCGTTGCCGAGCATGCGCCGGCGATCGTGCAGCACGCGCAGGCTGCCGTCGCCGACTATTGCGCGACCGGTGTGGTGCGCGACGCGCTGCTTGTCAGCGCCCTCCAGATGGCATGGCTCGATTGGCCCGTAGGCCTGCGTCGCATGTCGCCGACAGAGGCGTTGACTTGGGTGACTGCTGTGGTGCCCGCCGTGGCGCCGGAAGATGTCGAAGAACTGCGCGACCTGCTGGCCATCGTGGATCCGGCAGTATTCACGACCCGGCAGACGTGTCTTATCCACCCTTCAGCGCCGGAGATCGATCTGGTGCTCGATCATCTGCTGCTGGAGATCAAGACCAGCCGTGAGCGCCATATTCCGGTGGAAACGTGGTATCAGCTTATCGCCTACTATGCGATAGCGACCATCCACGGCATCGCGGGCGTGCCTCAGTCGCCCACCATCACCGCGCTGGGGGTGTATCTGGCCCGGTTTGGCGTGCTGTACCGGCTGCCGCTCGACCAACTGGCGTCGTCGGCGACGTGGGCGTCGTTTCTCAACTGGATGCGTCTGCATTCCGACGGTGGTGCGTCGCCCGAACCGTCGGCGAGCGCCGATGGCGTTCGGCAGATGTCGTTTGCTGACGCGCCTAGCTCTTCATTCACACGGCCTCGGTAAACAACAGATCGGCAGATCGCCGGCGGCACTAAGTAGGGGTGCATTGGTATGCCACCTGTCTCTGCTCGCAGCTTTATTGTACAGTTTTATTGAACGATATACAGTTTTCTTGTACAATACCCACACGGAGCGACGTGGATCGCCGGGTACAGCGACCATCCACTTGGTCAAGGGGAACCGTGGAGGAAGGGAACAAGCATGAACGCGGTCATCGTATCTCCCACGACATCCGCGCTGGATCTCGCGCTTGCGGCGTGGATCGACGCCAAGCGCGGGCGTTCAGGCAGCGTCCGCACCGCTGAGACGTATGCGGCTACCCTCACCGCCTTCCGGGCTGCGCTGCACGAGGTTGGGCTTGAGCTAGACAGCGACCCGCGTCCCGTTGCGCTGGTGCTGCAAGCGTGGTGCGGGCGGAACACGCCGTCGCCGGCGACGTACAACCAGCGCGTGTCCATTGTGTCCAGCTTTTATGCGTTCGCAATTCGGCGCGGATTGGTGGCCGGCACGATCAATCCGGCCGACCTTGTTGAGCGGCGCACGGTACCGAGCTATCACCACGTCCGTGCCCTTGACCCTGTGCAGGTGCGGGCCCGCTTAGCTGCGATTGACTGCGCATCGGTGCAGGGGTTGCGGGATTATGCGGTGCTGCTCGTCGCGTTGGCCACTGGCCGGCGGGTAAGCGAGATCGCGTCGCTCCGCTGGAAGCATGTCAGGGTGACTGAGGATCGGGTGTTGCTGGAGTTTCCGCGTACCAAAGGGGGCAAGCTCATGCAGGACGCATTGCCGCCAGCGACGGGTCGGGTGCTGCTCCAGTGGCTCCAGCGCTATTACGGCGCCGATCTCAGCGCCGTGTCGCCGGAAGCGCCGCTTTGGACGGCGCTTGCCGCGAGTCCGCGCGGTCAGCGGGGCGCTGCGTTAACGCCCCGTCAGATTCAAAACATTTGCCGATCACGCTTGGGCGTCCACTTCCACGCGCTGCGTCATACCTTTGCGCATGCCATGAATACCGTGGGCGCGCCAGTGACGCTCATTCAATCGCGGCTGGGGCACTCCAACTTAGCGACAACAAGCCGCTACTTGGCGGCCTTGCAACGGGCCGAGAACCCCTATGGGGCGCAGGTCGAAGCATTGTTTGTGACGGAGGAGCCGGCATGATTCGCTCGCGTCTTCGGCTGCTCATTGCGCAAAAGGCGATGCGTGACCGGCGGTCGTATTCGGTGCGCGCCGTCATTCGCGAGAGCGGCGCCTCTCGCCCAACGGTCGAAGGTCTCTATCGTGAGACCTTGAAACGCCTGCCCTTGGCGGATCTTGACAAGCTCTGCCGCTGGTTTGAGTGTACGCCAAATGATTTGCTGTGGCTGGCTGACGAGGAGCCAGTGCGTGATGAAGGGAGGAAGTGATGAATCTCGTGGGCGCAATGGCGTATGATGGAGCGGATGGCGTGTGGGTTGCCTTGCCAGACGGGAGTTATCACGTGTTCATGCCGAATGGCGAGGAAACAACCGTGATGCTGCCGCGTCCCCTTCCAGAAGCGCGGGCGCTGGGCTATGTGCGCCACATCGATCGCGTGGCTAAGCGGTGGCGGCTGGAGCTGGAGAACCTCGGTCTGCGCTATTGGCGGCTCGTGTGAACCGTTCACGCATCAGCGTGACACGCGCGGTCTGCCTGCCGCCATCGGCATGCGCTATCGGTCGAAAGTACGGATGGACAAGCGCGACCTGTGCTGGAACATGGGTGATAGTAACAATGTAGCGATACGTGTCAGGAGCATCTTACGATGGACACGCCAGCCGTTGAAGCGCAGTATGTGGCGCGGGTTCGCACCTATGTGACCCTTGATAGCGAACTGATTGATTTCCGCACCCCGTATGCCAAGATCACCTGCACCGGCGACCAGATCGAGATGGAGCTGAGTAAAGTCCCCAAGCAGTCGCTCAACCAAGACGATGGCCGGCGCAAGGAGTGGCACCGAGGCACCGCTGTCGGCAAGAGTTGGACGTGGCGGATGGCGGAGACCCCCAAGAATTCGCCCCTGCATGGGTACTACCGTGTGACCAAGCAAGGCGCCCGTCTGATCCTCACTCCACTGCACGGCTGGCCAATCACATGGCGCTCTATGCCACTCCAAGGCGATGCCCACTTGCTCATCCCGTCCGCAACACGCGCGGTCTTTCATCCGGCCCGATGGGATCTTCAAGTCATCCGACAAGACTCTGTGCTGGTCATCTATCCTCACAACGATGGCCCCTACCGGCGGCCACTGATCCGTATCCCAGCAGCCTACGAGGACTTTCTTCCCCCCGGCCGGTGGTGGCTCTTTGGCGTGTTGTACGAGGGAGTGTGGGTGTGGAACAAAATGCTGAGTGGGCTGGTCAACACAAGGAGCCAATGAACATCCTGAGCGAAGCGCCTTCTCTCTTGTAATACTATAGCAATACAAACATGTGATACTGCACGATGCTTGATGTACCAGTCTTGTGGGTGGGGGCGACGCTGGCGCGGAACACTTACGAGTGTCAGCATGAACAGCGCAAGCTAATTGAGGTCGGTGTGAACTCGTTCCCTGTGTTCTAGGGAGATCCAGTGATGAGCGATATTGTAATATTATAGGAATACCTATTCATGATGACCTTGCAAGCATGCAAGGTTGTCCGATCTCGTAGTTACGGCTTCTAAATGCTGTATCCCGCCCCTTGCCCAACCTTGCAAAACCTCATCGATTGGTATCGGCGTCGTTGGTTTTTGCAAAGCAGCAAACGCCAGACCTTAGCTGGCGGTGGCGTAGAGGTATTACTACATTATTACAGCTCGGATGCGCCACAGCCGAACTGTGCATGGTAGCGCTCTACCCCCAACCCGTGGCAACCTTCTTGACCAGACGCGCACTGCGATCTGCTGCGATCGGCGTGATGATGCACCGTGCCACCCACCGCCGGCGGTGCCTCAACGGAGTTCCTCCGCGTTCATTGGTACCGCCGCTACGAGTTGCAGCGATACAACACCTGCTTGGCCGGCAGCGGCGAAACTGGATCACTGAAGACTCCGCAGGTGCTTTGCCCACCAGTGAGCAATCAGACGCATATCGCGTTGCCAACGTTCCTGTGAGTCGTCGGACATGCTGGGATCAACGAGGTCATCCATCACCGGAAAGAACGGGCCGTCAGGCTCGTCGTACAAGAACCAATTGCCTTGCATCGCATGGCAATGTGGGCACACATTGGCCCAGTAGTGACACTGCGCTGTATGACTATAGCGGTAGCGCAGCATCCGTGTGATCGGATCCTTCGCCGGCAGAACGGTTGGATAGAACGCTTGCCGTGGCCATGCGACGACGAGAATGGTGTGCTGGCATTTCCAGCAGTGCGTGATCCCGTAGCGATAGGGTGGCCCCTTTGGAAGTGTCAGGTTCCACTGCTGGGCGATGCGGCGGGCGGTTGCATAGAAGTCGCGAATCTCGCTGCGACAGTGATCGCACGATTGCGAGACAACGGTGCCGGCAAGAACATCCCAATAATGTGGCATGCCATCACTGAAGACCTGTCCATCGACTTCGATCCATGGCACCGCGAGACGTGCTGCTTTCTCTGCCGGTACGGGATGCGTCACCCGGACTTCCACCACTAGTCGCGGTTCATCCCCGGCACACAAGGCAACGTCGGCTATTGAACCGTCTGGGAGCCGATATTCGATCAATGCTCGATCAATCTGGGGATCGAGGGGTTGCCAGCCATGCCTGTCACACATCGCACATCGATACCGGATGATGGGCGGCGCACGCAGGCCAGCGCGCCATTCAGCGATATGCCGTGCAATCATGCGCTTGGCAAGCTGGTGCAGGTATGTCTCACTACTCGGCGCAAGACAACGCACACCGGGCGCATGCGCTGCGTGCCACACGCGCTGCGTCCCGCGTTTGAGCACCACCGGTTGCAGACACACCGGACAGAACAACGAGCCGCCCTTGGGCGCTTGCTGGGCGCGATACCACGTGCCATCGGCATCGATCACCCACGGCACCATCACGACCGAACTGCGAGGTTCCGGTTGATCATCCATTGCTCCGCTCCGCTCCCCGGCACATCCCTGCGCGTTCGTGGCCAATTCCCGGAGAACCAGCTCAGATGGCGCAGGAACGGCCATCTACGCACTCCGGTCATAGTACTACCACCTTGATGCCAAAGGCCAGTTCTAGGGCGTCTCAAGCGGTTTAGCGAGGCAATGGCAGTCCAGCGAGGAGGAGCACCGCCGGCGGGCGTGGCATTCTTCCAACCATGCGGTTGTGAAACTTTCTTAACAAAGCTCAACACCCCGTGGCTGCAAGGTACAGATAAGGTACTGTTACATTATTACGGCTTCGACGCGCAAAAGCCGCTGCTTGCATCGTTGCAAGCTGTCCCCAAGTTGCACGTGACCCATCATCACACGGCAAAATCGCTTTCGATGCTGCTTGCAGATCGGGGAGTCATTCTATCTGTATTCGAGCTAAAACGTAAGGGAGGAGCAGTGCCAACGTTCCTCCAGCAACCGCGCTCGCGTGTCTCGGCACCTTCGCAACGCCGGCGATGTCGCAACATTGGGTTGCACCGCTTGGCCAAGCATGTGCGCTGCCCACCATGCTGCTTTGACGGTGCGGCACAATGCAAAACCATCGCCGGCGTTGCCTTCGTCAGGGCAGTTTCGTCGCCCAGCGTTCGTTGTCACCGCTGGCCACGGCTCGCACAGGGAGCACGCATTGGGGTTGGGGTGGGGGCGTCCGTCTCCCCCACCGTCGGTATGCGTCTGCGGTTGTTGCGGCAGAGCTGGTGGATTGGTGCGACGAGTTCGTGGTCGGCTCAGGGTCGGAACCGTCTTCGCCGGCGAGATTTCCGGCGTTTGTTCTCCGCCCTTTTGGTATGCGCTTCGTCTCTGACAAAGATTTTGGCCAGTTGAATGAGAATAATGACTGACGGTGGCGGAGGAGTGGGACATTGGAACCATTTCTCCCGCACGAAGCGTATGACCTCGAACACGATACGAACCACGGTGGGCCAGCCCACCGTAGTGCCAAGAGCAAGCAGGAACGATATTACGGCGTTGAGATCAAACATGGCTTGTCTCCTTTTGAACCTCGGCGGGGAGGCCGCGATGCCAGCTCGCTGGCGTGAAGGTTCCCCACAGAGAACGCAGCGCAATCGTTGAACGAAAACGGGGCACATCGGCACTGTGCTCCTCCCATGTCTCACGAGAAGACATCCGACAAGTGTCAACCGCTATCCATATCGGCTCACGGGAGAGCACTGAAACCACGGTGCTGACAGCCAGTTTGTGCATTGCCTCCTACCAGTGATCACAAAAACAGCATTTGCCCTTGCCGGCACCATGCCGGCAGGCCTAGGCGTGAGTGCTGCCGGCGCCAGCACCATGCCGGCACGCCTTCAATAATTTCGGCTCACGGGGGAGCACTGAAACTCGTGGCGAAAATGCGTTTTACTGTGACAATGCACGGTTCAACAATATCGGCTCACAGGAGAGCACTGAAAAAATCGCCTTCTACCGGTAATCACAGAAACATTGTTCGTTCCTACCGGCAAACTCAGGGGGCACAGGAGGCTGCCGGCCCTCGCACCGTGCCAGCATGCCCTAGGCATAGGGTGTTGCCGATGTCGGCACCATGCCAGCATGCCCTCAATAATTTCGGCTCACGGGGGAGCACTGAAACTCGTGGCGAAAATGCGTTTCGCAGTGGAAATGCGATATTCAACAATTAATCATGGTAGAGGACTGAAACTGGTGGTAAGAATGAGTTTCTGCGACAACACAAGATTGTTTTACGTGGCAATACAAGATCCAATTCAATAATATCGGCTCATAAGAGAGTACTGAAAACCATAACGAAAGGCGTTGAAACCACAACAAACCCGTATCGCCATTGCGAATCGTGATTTAGGCGTATGTCTCCCGATCCCACGCCTCCAGCACCAGCCGGCGGGTGTGGTATTCCCCGTAGCGGCGCAGTTCGTTGTCTTTGAGCACGCGGAAGGTTTCGCCGGGGAAGGCAGGGCCGTGGACATCGGCGGGGTCGAGGATGTAGCGCAGCTCGTCGCGGCTGAGACCGTACAGCCGGGCGATGCGGGCATCGAGTTCGGCGCGGATGACGGCGCGCCGCTCCTCGTTCCAGCGGAAGGGGGGTGGGAGCTGGGAGGGATCAGACGGAACCGGGCCGCTGGAACTGGCTTGCCACCGCTGCCACAGATCGCGCTGCACCGCGTCACCCCACGGGACGGTGGCCAGCTCCGCCCATACATCATCGGCAAAGGGGCGCATATCCCACGCGGTGTAGACCAGTTCGAGCACGCGCGGCACGATGAACGCGAGATCCTCCGCGCTGAACGCATCGGGAGGAAGGACGGGGAGTTGCTGCACGATGAAGAAGTTAAAATTCGTCCCGCCCACTTTTTGCCGAGTGACAAAATCAAAGACCAAGCTACTCAGGCAAGCGATAAGACCACAGATGAAGACGGCGCGTTGCTCAGAGAGCAGCATGATTGGAACGCTATTCCCAACGCCGGCGAATGGCAACAGGCTAAAGATGGCGGTGCGTTCATTGGTGGCATTGGTAATGCCGCGAAAGCCGACCAACCACTGCCGCTCCCACCGTCCGGCCAGCCGCTGCTCGACGTCGGCGGCGGGTACCCAATAGCGCGGCGTGACCGTCAGCGCGGGGTCGGCCAGCTCGGCGGCGGTCAGTT
>JAUQOZ010000156.1 GCA_030550625.1 Chloroflexota bacterium
CCGGGTCAAAGAGCGATAAGTGTCCTACCGAGCGTGGTTACGCGCCATCCACAAACGCGCGCAGCCATAGCTCAAGCGTGACCAGCATCCAGAGTGCGATGCCCTGTCGCGGCCAGACCATGCCCTTGCCGGCCATCCATGCTTGGATGGTGTTCGTTTGGAACAGGCCGCGGGCACGGGCGCGCGGACTGAGCAAGGTGTCGGCGGCAAGTTCGCGCAAGGGGCCGCGTAACCAGTGTTGCACCGGCACACGCATCCCGCTCTTGGGCCGTTCGATAATCTGCGGCGGTAACAGATCGGCGACGGCTTGCTTCAGAATCCACTTTTCGCGGGTGCCGGCCAGTTTCAGTTCGGGTGGAATGGTAAAACTCTGGGCGACAATGGCCCGGCTAAACAGCGGCGCGCGCCCTTCGAGACCGCATGCCGCAGTGATACGCTCGACTTTGGTGAGAATGTGGTGGGCGCCTTTGGTGCGCACATTGGTCAGCAAGAGCCGGTTGAGGTATGATGACATCGTGGGCGCGTGGAGATAGTGGATCACCCGTTCGGTGAGCGGTGGCGCATCAGCCAATGCCTGTTGCACATCTGGGTGCAGCAGACGTGGCAACTCGTCGTAGCATTTGCGGTACGAACGCAGGTAGATCTGGGCCCGTTGCTGCGGCATGAGATCGGGCCGTTGCCACTCCATCGCCAGCATTGGCAGATTCTTCGGCCCGCCGAAACAGGGATCACCGCCTTCGCCGCCCCAAATAATGCGTAACCCGTCACGCGCCGCCGCGCGCGCCAACAGCAAGTTCGGTGTGGTGAGCGGATCGCCGACCGGACAATCTAGCGCAGCGACCGTCTCAGGCAGATGATCAGCAATCTGCTGGCCGCTCACCGTGAGCACCTGATGGCGGGTGCGGCAGTGGGTGGCGACCAGTCCTGAATAGGCCAATTCATTGGGCAGCTCGTCACCGAAACTGATGCTGTAGGTCTGCACCGGCGCATCGTGCAGGTGCGCGGCCAGCGCTGTTACCAAACTCGAATCAACCCCGCCGGACAGCAACACTCCCACTGGCTCGCCAGCCGGCAGCAGCGCGCTCGTCACGTGTTCGAGCGTTTGCCGCAACTGTTGCGCATGCATAGCAGCCGGCGCCGGCGCAATCTCCTCGCGTGGCGTCCAGTAAAATCCGCTCGACCACGAACCGTCGGGAGCGAGGCGGACGTACTGGCCGGGCAGGAGTTCATACACGCCAGCCAGCAATGTTTCCGCGCCGGGCAGGTAGGCAAAGGTGAGAAAACTAGCGACGGCGGCAAGGTTGAGTCGTGGTTGAAGCATTGGCCAGCGGCGCAAGATGTGCAGGGTCGAAGCGGCGGCCCATACCGGGCCGGCACGGGTGTAGAAGAGCGTGCGCGCGCCAACCGGGTCGCGAATCAGGGTTAGATGGCGGCCATCCCACATGGCGAAGGCAAACATCCCTTCCACTTGCGCCAGCGCTGCGAGACCGCAGCGATCAATCAAAGCCAGCAACAGTTCGCCATCGGTGAGGTTGGCGCTGCGCGGATCGGCCAGCCGCGCCGCAAGTTCTGCGCGGTTGAACAGGGTAACTTCGCCGGCGCCAACCAGCCGGTGATAACGGTATGGCCCGGCAGCTAGCCATGGCCGCTGATCGGGAATGCTGGCAAGCAGACAATCATCAGTCTGCACGCAATCGGCAGCGGCAAGGCGGTGCGCAGTCGCTTGGCCTGTGGGATCGTTGATGAGGGCAAGAAACCGGCTCATAGCATGGCCCCGTCCTATCCAAAATCGCTATCGGCATCGCCTCCGCTATCACTACTCCATGCAGCGGGAGTGCTGCCCATGTCGCCGCCAGCCGAGCCGATGCTGCCCTGTTGCTGGGCCGCAGCGCGCAGTTGTTCCTCTTCTTCAGGACTGAGTATCAGCGGCGGCCAGACGATCGCGCTCATCATGCCGGCCAAGCCAACCATCGCCAACATCTCACCCAACCGGCCTCCGAACGAGGTCTCGTTTACCGTAACCATTGGCCGGCCATCGATCATCCACGCCGTGCGGCCATACCCCTGCTCTTTGCCATAGAATACACGACCACTGGCTACCCGCTTCACAATCCCTTCGCCAAGTAATTCGTCGGTTCCGTGTTGGCCGCGCGAGTCTTGCCAAGCTACTGTGCCGTTGGGCAGACGTCGGCGCCATTCGGTCACGCCATTGCTATAGATGCGCCGTACGCTTTGGTCGGGCAAAAGTTCGTCACGGTAGCGCACAATATCATATTGCCGATAGGGATCGTAGCTCACGCTGCCTCCTTCAACGTTGGCCAACTCATAAAGCCACTCGTGACAAAATAGCGCCAGCGTTCGCGCCACGAGATTGGCGTGGGTGTAGCGTACACGATCGCACGCAGCGCGCGCAACAGTTTGATCGGATACACAGCGGCCACATCCGCTTGCCAGCCGCGTTGCAGCCAGCGCGCCTCATCATTAGTCAACACCAACCCACTGAGGCTTGACGGCGGCAGCCGGCGGTCAGCGCAGAGTCGCAGCGCCTTAGCGTGGCGTGGGCGAAGGCCGATGGGTTGCACGGAGATGTCCGGCGGCGTCATGGCCATCAACTGGCTGGCAAGGTCAAGCCCACCGGCGCTGGCATTGTGCAACACCAAGATCCGGGGCCGGTTGGCGCGGCGCAAGGCAGCAATGATCGCTGCCGACAGCGGCCAGTCGCGTACCGTGAAGACCGGGCAGGCCAGTTCGAGGTCAAAGGCGTTGGCGCGCAACATCGCAGCGATAGCGGCGTCTTGGCAGACCAACGCCTGCGGCAATCCGTAATGATCAAGTTCGGTCCATGGATGAGACGCAGCGGCGCCGGCAGGTGCGGGATGCGCCGGCAATAACCCAGCCGGCTTGCCGTGCCGATCGATCCAGTGTTGCAACCCGCGCGCTACTGCCGTTGGCGACAACGGCGGCGGCAGCGTCAGTGCCACCCGCAGCTTGCCAAGCGCCGCACGCAAAGGCGCAAGCACGGTGTAGCAGACCGCGTAAAAAAGCTGCGCCTCAGTATAGCGCGCGCCGGCTTGTTCAAGCTGCACGATTGAACGTTGTAAGGCAAGAGTGGTAAGCGCGTGCATGGCTGTTTACGCTGATTTCGGCCAGCTCATGAATCCCACCTGTCCGGCCTTCCCGCTGGCCATCAGTATCGCCAGCAAGCGCGCCGGCGGCAAACCGTAGAGCGGCGCTACATGACCTTGTTTGAGCCAATCGATTTCACTCGATTGAAGCTGGGTAAAAGCAATTACCTTATTGATCAAATTCGCATCCGATTTCACCTTCATCACCAACGGATCCTTGGACTCCAAGATGTCACGCGGATTAATCCCCAGATCGATCACCGGATGATCAACCGGCAACTGCCAGAGTT
>JAUQOZ010000039.1 GCA_030550625.1 Chloroflexota bacterium
ACCCTTACGCAGGGGCGCTGGGGTGACGTATGTGTCGCCCTTACGGCGTCGTTGACGGATCGGACGATGGCGGTTCGCTCATTCGTTTGCGATACTCACGCCACAGCTCTTGTTCGCGTTCGGCGGCGGCGCGCTGGCCGGCGGCGATCGCGGCGCGCAATCGTTCAGCGAATGACTGGCGGGTGACGCTGGCGCGGGCAGCGAGCGTCTGGCGAATGTCGCGGCCCGAACGCGGGTTGAGCAACGCCACCGCTGCGACCCCGACGGCAGCGCCGATGAGCAACCCGGCAATAAACGCGCCGGTGGCCGAAGCAGTTTGGCGTTCATGTTCGCGGCGCAACGCGGCCAAGAGGCGTTGGGCAGCTTCGCGCTCGGCAGCTAACGCCTCAAGCGTGGCGGCCCGTTCGGCGTGGATCGACTCGGCGAAGCGGCGCGCGACCTCGGCGATCGCGTCGTTCTCAACGGTCATCGGCGTGCTCCTCAACTTGTCAGAATGGGCAGAACTTGTCGGTGAAGCGGGTGCTCTCAACCACTTGCGCATCGCTCGCTCCCCACGTTATCCCTCTCCCCGCAAGCAGGGAAAGTGATGCATCACTCGCTTGTTCGCTATCGCCACTACCGAAACCTAACTACGGGTGCGGATCTCTTCCAAGGCGCGAGCCAAAAAGGCATCAACCGGCATTGCGCCGAGATCTTCACCGGCGCGGGTGCGAACGGCGACAGCATCAGCAGCTTCCTCTCTGGCGCCGATTATAAGCATATAAGGTATCTTCTGCAACTGTGCCCGCCGGATCTTCCCTTGCATGCGGTCGCGATTGTCGTCAAGCTCCACCCGTAAGCCGGCAGCAAAGAGGCGTTGGCGCACCTTGCGCGCATACTCCATCTGCTTGTCGGTAATCGGGATGACTACCGCCTGCACCGGGGCCAACCAGAGCGGGAACGCGCCGCCGTAATGCTCGATCAAGACCCCCATAAACCGCTCGGTGGTGCCGGTGACGGCGCGGTGCAAGACGACCGGTGTGTGCGGCTTGTCGTCTTCGCCAATGTACTCGCAGCCTAAGCGGGCCGGCTGGATGAAATCGACTTGGATCGTGCTCAATTGCCACTCGCGCCCCAGCACATCGCGGGCCAAGAAGTCGGCTTTCGGGCCGTAGAAGGCCGCTTCGCCCTCGGCCTCAAAATACTCGACGCCATTGGCTTCCAGCGCCGCGCGCAAGGCAGCCGTCGCCTGCTCCCACTTTTCGTCGTCTTGCACATACTTGCCCTCTTTGCCGCGCAGCGACAAGCGCACCTTGTAATCGGTGAACTTGTAGGTGCCCAACACCTCGCGGATCACTTGCAGAGCAAGGCTGAACTCCTCTTGAATCTGGTCGGGCCGGCAAAAGATATGGCAGTCGTCTTGGGTCAAGGCCCGCACCCGCGTCAGCCCGCTCAATGCGCCGCTATCTTCGTAGCGGTAGAGCGTGGCGAACTCGGCGAAGCGCAGCGGCAAATCGCGATAACTAATCACGCCAAGCTGGTTGTAGAGGGTCATGTGGCTGGGGCAGTTCATCGGCTTCAGCCGGAAGACCAGATCCTCGCTCTCGACCATCGGCGGGAACATGCTGTCGCGATAGTTATCGTAGTGGCCCGACTTGCGGTAAAGCTGCTCCTTCACCACATTGCCCGTCCAGACGTGCTGATAGCCGTAGCGGGTCTGCACCTCGCGCACGAACTTTTCCATCTCGTGCCGGATGATCTCGCCTTTGGGCGTAAAGATGGGCAAACCGGGGCCAATGTCGTCAGAGAAGAAGAACAGGCCCAATTCCTTGCCCAGACGGCGATGGTCGCGCTTGCGCGCCTCTTCCAATTGGTGCAGATAGGCTTCTAGCTCTTCTTTAGTATTCCAGCCAGTGCCATAAATGCGCTGCAACTGGCGATTCTTCTCATCGCCGCGCCAATATGCGCCGGCGATGCTCATCAGCTTAAACGCTTCGGGATTGATCTCGCCGGTATGGTTGAGGTGCGGCCCGCGGCAGAGATCCTCGAACGTGTCTTGGCGATAGGTCGAGATAACGGTATCACCGTGATGGGTCTCGCCGTATTCGTCCAACCCCTTCGCCAACCCTTCAATCAATTCAAGCTTGTAAGGCTGGTTAGCAAAGAGCTGGCGAGCCTCTTCGGCGCTCACCTCGCGGTAAATAAAAGGATGATTCCCGGCAATAATCCGCTTCATCCGCTGCTCGATCTCGGTCAGATCTTCCGGTGTCAGCGGGCGGGGCAAGTCAAAGTCGTAGTAAAAGCCGTTCTCAATCGGCGGCCCAATCGCAATTTTGGCGTCAGGGAAGATTTCGAGCACGGCCTGCGCCATGACGTGGGCCAGCGAGTGGCGCAGACGGTAATACGGATCGCTCTTGGGATCGACCGGCATGGTGATACTCCTTTATCTCAACACAATCGTCAGCATACCATCATCAATCTGCGCTGCGACAATCTGGCGGCCCTGCCGGAGCAACTCGGCATTGAGCCGCTCGTTAAGCGCAACAGTGAGATCACTTGCCGAAACCAGCGCCGCCAGCGGCCCCTCGATCTGCGGATCGACCGCCACCACCCGGCCATCGCGCACCGTCAGGCCGGTGCTAGCCACGCTGGTCATACCATACGCGCGCACGGTTATGATGGCGCGATTAGCGGCCAAACGCACACGAGCGGCTTCAACCGGCAACACGGCGTCGATTCCGGCCAGATAGCCGTTGATCTCGGCCTCGCTAACCGTCACTTCGCCAGCGGGCAACGCGGCGATCAATTCGGGCAGCGGCGCGCCGGTTGTCGCAGCGGGTGGCGCGAGCAGGTCAGCGATGCTGCGACCAAGAGCCGCGCTGAGCTGCGGGCGGGCCAGCAGCAGGTAGAGCGCGGCAATCACCAGTAACCCCACCCCAAGCCGGGCCAACTGGCCGGCGCACCCGCTTGACTCACGGCGTCGCGCCGGCAACCGGCGCGCAGAAGCACGCATAGAAACTCCTTGCAGACGACATAACTCAAACAGCTCTCCGCCCGCACGGGGACGAAGAGCTGCTTCGTGGTTCCACCCTGTGTTCACGCAACGCCAAACGACGGCGTTACGCCTCATTGGTCGCGATAACGGGCGAATCCCGTGCTCCCATACTAGCGCATAGCGTTCCGGGAGCCGCTCGGAGGGGGTTTTCACCGGGCCCATCGCCAGACGCGCTCTCAGTCGCGGCGCGCCCTCCCTGTGGCCGGAACCGGGTTACTCGTCCTCGTCGGCGCTTTGGCTATTTAACCGGTTGACATGGTAGCGCGAAGCCGGCGGTGCGTCAAGCAGGAATAGCCACGAAAAGACGCAAACGCCGCAAAGATGTGAAAATGTAGATCTTTGAGCAGCTTATGCCTTTTTGTGGCTATTCTCCTCCAGCGAGCGGATAAGAAGGAATAGCCACGAAGAGACGCAAGAGCCGCAAA
>JAUQOZ010000071.1 GCA_030550625.1 Chloroflexota bacterium
GGAGCGCATTGCTCCCGCACTCGTGGGGGATTGCTTCGCTTCGCTCGCAATGACACTGGAACCTCATGTCATTGCGAGGGGGCGCAGCCCCCGCAGCAAGCTCCCCCTTTGGCGGAATGGATGCCGGAGCGCATTGCTCCCGCACTCGTGGGGGATTGCTTCGCTTCGCTCGCAATGACACTGGAACCTCATGTCATTGCGAGGGGGCGCAGCCCCCACAGCAAGCTCCCCCTTTGGCGGAATGGATGCCGGAGCGCATTGCTCCCGCACTCGTGGGGAATTGCTTCGCTTCGCTCGCAATGACACAGGGGAGCGGGGGATGGCGGCGCTCCGCTTGCACTGACACTGGGAACATTGCCCCATAGGATAACCCCCACCCCGCAACTGGGAAATTCTTCGCATATCCCCCTTGCGCTTTTGGACAAAATCAGTGCATACTATGTACAAAGAGTGATCTTGTCATCACTCCGCGCCAGCGCCGGCGCCCACTGACACAAACCACAACACCACATCAAAGGAGTGCGCTGCATGGAAGTGCTACTGCAACTACTGGTTGCGGGAGCGTGGATGGTTACGCTCGCCAATAGTCTTCGCCGGTTGTTACGCTTAGCTCGCGTCTCTCATCTCCAACGATGGGATAGCGATATTCGAGTGCGATCAGGTCTCAACCGGATCTGGTGGTGGTTGGGCCAAGAGGAATTCTGGGGCGCGGCGCGGTACGATGTCGCTCATGCCTTGCAGATCTCGTTGCTCGTCTTTCTCTTTGTCTGGCGAATGGCAAGTTGACGCGCGAGGATGCCAACGCAACCTGCGAATGTAATGGCGCGAAGCAGATTGTGTTACGATATTGGCGCTGGCATGCTCGCCGATAGAAATGCGTACAATCGGCAAGCCTTTGCGCCTTGGCGTTATCATCCTCGAAGGAAAGCCGTGAATATTCGCTGGACGGCAGTAGTCTCTGGCTTTATGGCCGATTTCGCGTTTACGATTCTGTTGCAGGTGGTCATCTTGGCCACTGGGCAGAGTGCGGTGTTCACCGATCCATCGTTATCCAACCCCATCCATGTGCTTTTAATCTTGATCGGCGCTAGTTTGACTGGCGTCGGCGGGTTTGTCGCCGGGTGGCTGGCCGATAACTCCTATGCGATGCATGGCTTGCTGGTGGGAGTAGTCGGGATTCTAGTTGCAGCTCTCGCTAACGTTGGGATCACCGTACCGCCATTGTTGTTGCTCGGGCAAGTGATTGGCTGCGCTTTTGGCGCTGTGGGAGGGATGTTAGCCGGACGGGTGCGGCGCTCGCCAAGGGTGGGTTAGGCGCAAAACACAGAAGCACAAGCGAGTGTTGCAGTTGTGACAGCGCACGTATGATGCGCTGTTTTTTTTATAACTTCTCAGCGCCTCATAATTGGCCAATCACACGCTGAAACACCGGCGGCGGCGGGCAGAAGAGATGTAGCGGCCTGCCATCACGCGGATGCGGCAAGCTGAGTTCGGCAGCGTGAAGAAGCGAATGAGCTAGATGCAGACCGGCAACCATCGTTGGCCCACCGTAACGTTCATCGCCAAGGATCGGGCAGCCCAACGCTGCGAGGTGGAGGCGAATTTGATGGGTGCGCCCGGTCAAAGGAATGGCCCATACAAGGGCGGCTTGGGCGAATTGGCGGCGCAGCATGAAGCGGGTATGCGCTCGTTTTACGCGCTGGCCGTCAGGCAACACTCGCCCGATCTCTGACTGATCGTAGAGGCGCCAGCGCCCGCCGGCAGCGCGGCCATGGCCGGTCACGAGTTCTGTCTCAGCCGGCATATATCCAGTACAGACAGCGAGATATCGTTTCTGCGCCTGCCCGCGGTTGAACGCAGTATGGAGCGGTGCATTGGCGCGGGGATGCTTGCTGAGCACGAGAATCCCTGAGGTGCCGAAGTCGAGTTGGTGAGCAAGATGGAGGGTTGGCGCTTGGCCGTCGCGTGCGGCGAGCAACCGCGTCAAGACCGCCAACACACTACCCTGCGCATCCCATGGCGTATCACCGACGTAACAGGCGGGCGGTTTGTTGATCACCAACACATCATCGTCTTCGTAAATGATATGAGCAAGCGTTACTGGCGCATCGCAGTAGCCGCCCGCCGGCGGCAGCCGCACCGTCAACGTCTCGCCGGTGACTGCGAGTGTGTCAGGCGCAACCCGACGCCGGCCCATCCACAAACCACCCCGAACAGCAGCTTGCTGGCCAGCGTCTCCCAAGCGTTCGGCAGCAATGTCACCGAGCGGACGGCCAGCATCATTGCTCGTTAGTAAAAGCGAAACAGAGATGGGAGGCATGCGTTATTCCAAACGGTCTGGCAGCGCGACAATTTGCTGGCGGGCCGGCGGCCCACGCCCCACGTCCGCTTGGCGGGCCGGCGGCCCGCGCTCCACGTCCGCTTGGCGGGCCAGCGGGCTTACGCTAACCGATCGCTCGCTTCAACACCTGTCCCAACCGGCGCGCGCCTTCGACTAACTCAGCTTCGGGCAACAGCGAGAAAGCTAGTCGTAGCTCGTTACGCCCGCCGCTATTGGCATAAAACCGTTCGCCGGGAACGTAAGAAACACCTGCCGCTTCGGCTTGGCTCAGCAGCGCCGTGGTATCAACTGGGGCCGGCGCGCGCAACCAGACAAAAAAACCGCCCAGCGGCGGACGCCACGTAACACCGGGTGGCATCGAGCGGGCCAGCGCAGCTAGCAACGTATTGCGGCGCGCCCGTAGCGCAGCCCGCAACTGCAGCAGATGCGGCTCGAAATCGCCGGCTTGCAAGAGCGCCAATACCACGTGGGCTGTGAAATGGTTGACTCCACCGCCACTGTCGAGCATACCCGCCTGTGTGCAGCGTTGAATCACGGCTGCCGGCGCTTGCATCCAGCCTAACCGGAGACCGGGAGCTAACACTTTGGCAAAACTGCCCAGCCGGATGAGCGGGCCACCGGGAGCAAAACTCGCAATCGGCGGCGGCGGCGGCGCGTCGTACCATAACTCGGCGTATGCCTCGTCTTCGATCACAGTCAATTCTAACGCCGTCGCCAAGCGGGCCAATTCAGCCCGCCGCTCAGCATGCAAGGTGACGCCGCTGGGATTGTTGTAGGTCGGCACCAGATAGAGAAAGGCGATCCGTTCGCCCCGGCTACGCAAGAGCTTGACGAGCGCCGTCACCGCGGTCACGTGCAACCCCTGCTGATCACTCGGCGCCGTCACACAACGGAGACCGTAGTCACGAAAGATCCGCAAGGCCAGATGGTAGGTTGGCGCTTCGACCAGCACCACGTCACCCGGTTTGGTGAAGTGCTTGCAGAGCATATCGAGCGCCTGTGACGTACCGCCGGTGATCATCAGCTCGGTTTCGGGTACGGCAAAGCGCTCGGCCAGCAGGGCCAGCAACCGGCCCGGCCCTTGAGCATAGCCATAGGTCAACGCGGCCGGCGCATCGTTGGTCAATGTCCACGTTGCGGCACGCAACACTTCGGCGCGTGGCAACAGCTCGGCGGCAAGATGGCCCCAGCCGAATTCGATCATCCCCGGTCGTTGCACGAATTGAATATCTGGCAACATACGGTCTCTCTCGTCTCATGCCAGCGCCGCATTCCTAAGCAAGCTCTCACCGCGCAGGCATAACGCTAATGGTATCATACTGTTGAGCAGCAACCTGCTCCGAACCAAGGGCATCTATGGTTATAAACGTTATGCATCGTCTACGAATCATTCTGTTGTTACTGACCACGCTGGTGATTGCTGGCTGCACGTTTGTGCGCGGCGAACCAGAGCCAACGACTACCGGCTATAACCGGCCGGCAGCGCCGGCGACCCGCATCCCATTGCCGGCTGAAACCCCGGCGCCGGCTGGCGGCGCTGCAAGCGGGTTGAACCTTTCGCCGACGCCAGCGCCACCGGTAGCAACCATCGCGCCAACTCCGACGCTAGCCCCGCTCAGCCGGGATCAGCGCCTGCAAATTTTCCAGCAAGTATGGGAGACGGTGCGCGACAATTATTTGTACGAAGATTATAACGGCCTCGATTGGCAAGCAGTACGCGCCGAACTGCAACCTAAGGTTGAGGCGGCCACAACACCAGAGGAATTTTACGCGATAATGCGCGATATGATTGCGCAGCTTGGCGATGACCATTCGCGCTACGAATCACCGCAAGAAGTGGCGGCTCAGATCGCCGAAGCGCGTGGCCAATTGCAGTATGGCGGCATTGGTGTGAGTGTGCGCACGATTGAGGAAGGCGGTTTGATCACGCGCGTCGTTGCCGGCGGGCCAGCCGATCAGGCCGGGTTGCGTCCGCGTGACCTGATTGTAGCGGTGAACGGCATTCCGTTTAACGACCCCAATGCGTTTGGCCCTGCTGGCGCGATTGGCGCGGTGCGCGGCATCCCCGGCACCACGGTGCGGCTGACGATCAAGCGCGGCGACGAACCGCCGCGGGACGTTGAGGTGATGCGGGCAGTGATCGATATCGCCATTTTCAATCGGGTAACTGCCGAGCGGTTGGCCGGCGACATCGGCTTGCTCACCATTCCTAGTTTTTATGTCGATAACGCCGACACACAAGCCCGTGACGCGCTCACCAACCTGCTGGCTGGCGGGCCGGTGCGCGGGATGATCATCGATGTGCGCGACAACAGCGGCGGTTATATTCACGTGATGCGCAACATCATCGCCCTCTTCCACGACGGCGGCAGCATCGGCGCATCGGTTGGGCGGCGCGATCGGGAAGAGCAGCGCATTCCACGCGGACGAACGATCCCCGGCCTCACTGACATCCCGGTAGTAGTACTCGTTAGTGACGAGACGGCGAGCGCCGCCGAGATGTTTGCCGCTGGAATGCGCGTTTTGCGCCAAGCCACGATTGTCGGCGTACCGTCGGCGGGCAACACCGAAAATCTCTATGGGTACGATTTTAGCGATGGATCACGTTTGCTGCTGGCCGAAGTCGCTTATCAACTCCCCGATGGCACGCTGATCGAGGGCATCGGCGTCATACCTGATGTGCTGATTGAAGCGGAATGGTGGCGCTTCCCGCCGGAAGAAGATCCACAATTACAAGCGGCGATCAATCTACTCAAGGAAAGCCGCCCGGCTAGGTGAAGTCAGCTATGGATGCGGCGATCCTGCCACCATGTCAGCGCCACCGAACCCGCAACCGCCGCCAACATGAGCAAGATCGGCTCGACCGGCAGCCGATAACGAGTATTGCCGGCCACCGAGATCGCGTAGGGTACAGTAAACGCAACCAGCCACCAGAGGCAGAGCAGCAACGCTGCCCGGTAGCGCCGATACGCGATCACTGCGCCGATCACGGCCAACAGCAACAGGGGGATCTGGATCGCGTAGCGTATAAGGTAAAAGGAGCCCGGCTCAGCAATGTTTTCGTTGGTGATCTGGAAGGTCGGCGAAATCAGCCACAGATAGCCGATCCGCTTGATGGTCAGCTCAAGGAAGCGATCGGGATGGGCAGCGATCCACTGCCACGCTTCCTGCTGCAACACGGCATAGCGTTCGGCTTCGTTGAGGGAAGCGAGATAGGCCGCTCGCTCAGGCGCGAGCGTATTCGGCATCGGCTCGCCGGCCATCGTGTAGAGAAAGCCGGTGGCATTAGGATTATTGCCCATCCAGAAATTGAGCCCAAACGAGGTTTTGAGCGGCACAAAGCGGTGAAACACCAGATAGTTGCGCGCCGTCCACGGCGCGACGATGACCACCGCCACCAGCGCAGCGCCGGCAAGCAGCAACGCACTCTGTTGCCGGGCCGACGGCGTTTGCCGGAACCAATAGAGCAAGGCCGCCCCCGGCGCAGCCACCAGCAAGATCGGCTCGGCTAGCAACCCGACACCCCAAACCAAACCAAGCAACGCCGCGCGTTTCCGGCCCGGATGGGCAAAAAACAGCACGATGGCGTAGAAAACGAGCGCCGTAAAAAACGCGGTCAAAATCGCTGGTGAAATCTGCTTGCAGAAATAGATCAAGGGCGGATAGAACGTTGTCGCCACCGCCGAGATTGCACCAACCGCTGGCGCAAACACCTGTGCAGCAATCTTTCCGATCAAGTAAATGATGAGGGCCGAGAGGACTGCCTGTGCCAACTCAACGGCAAGAAACGGCAAAGGTATGCCGATCCATAACCAAAACGCCAGCAATAACGGGTAGAGCGGTGTATTGAGCGCCGTCGGCTGTTCGGGGCCAAGCCAGCCACCGCCGGAAAACCCCTTGCCAGCAACTAGATTGTGGGCCACAATCCCGTATTCGGCGGTAATCGGCGCGCGATAATCATTGAGCACCAAAACGGCTGCCACCCGGATCGCCAATCCGATCAGGGTGAGCAGCCACAAGAGGCGATCAAACCGGTTCATCAATGCCATTGAGAGAAAGCTGGCGTATCGTAGTGGGGGCATAGCGTTGCTATGCCCCTACTACGACACGCCGCGCATCATCTGAATCCGTTCGCGGATCATCATGACTTCACTGCGCAGATGGCTATCGGTATTAATCTCTTCAGCAATCTTCTCGCAACCATACATCACCGTGGTATGGTCACGCCCGCCGAGCAGATTACCGATATCGACCAACGAACTCTCGGTCTCTTCGCGCAGCAGATACATCGCGACTTGGCGCGGTACCACCACGTGGCGCGAACGATTGCGAGCGCGCAGTTGCTCAACTTCGATCCCGTAATGTTCGCTCACCACCTGCAAAATCGCCTCGGCGCTGACGCGGCGGCGGCGCTGATTGCCCAACAGATCGGCAAGGGCAGCCGTTGCCGTATCGATCGTAATCGGCAACCGGTTGAGTTCGGCGTAGGCCGCAACCCGGTTCAAGCTGCCTTCAAGTTCGCGGATATTGCTCTGAATCTTATGAGCTAGAAAATCGATCACCTCATCGGGCACATGCACGCTCATCTGCTCGGCCTTAGCGCGCAGAATCGCGGTGCGTGTTTCAAGATCGGGCGGCTGGACATCAACGATCAAGCCCCACTCAAAGCGCGAACGCAGCCGCTCTTCGAGGGTCAGAATCGCCTTGGGCGGGCGATCAGAGCTAATCACAATATGCTTCGCCGCCGAATGGAGCGTATTAAAGGTATGGAAAAACTCTTCTTGGGTGGCGTCTTTGCCGGCAATAAATTGAATATCGTCGATCAGCAGCACGTCGATATTCCGGTAGCGCATGCGGAACTCTTCGGTCTGCTGGCGGCGAATGGCATTGATCAAGTCGTTGGTAAATTTCTCAGACGAAACGTACAGCACATTAATTTCGGGATCGCGATCGAGCACGCGATTGCCGATCGCGTGGAGCAAGTGGGTCTTACCCAAGCCGACGCCGCCATACAGAAAGAGCGGGTTATAAGCTTGGCCGGGGTTATCGGCCACCGCGAGACAAGCGGCGTGGGCCAAGCGGTTGCTCGAACCGACAATAAAGCTGGAAAACGTGTATTTGGGATTAAGCATCCCCGAACGCATTGCGCTGGCAAGATCGAGTTGGACAGCGCGCTCGCTGACGCCATTGCCGGGCATAAAGGCCGGCGCGGAAGATTCGGCGATCATCGGTTCAGGCTCAGTAGCAAACCGCGACCCGTTGAATGAGGCAGGGAGCAATTCAGGGCGCAACGATGGGTTAGCAATCAGCACCTGCACTTGCACCGAGTAGCCGACAACCCGCGTCAGCGCGTTGCGGAGCGGCATTAACAACCGGTTTTCCAGCCCTTCTTTCTGAGTCGGTGACGAGACCCCAATCCGCGCCACGCCGTTGTCAAGCGACAACAGGGTTGCCGATCGCAGGAGCGCATCGTAATCATGGCGCGAAACTTGCGATTGCAGGGCGGTCAGTGTTGCTTTCCAGATTTGAGTTGGGTTCACGCTGCGCCTCCTTGCGAGCCGCGCTTAACCATCGCGCACATAATGAATCACCCGCGCCGAAACGCGGGATCGGCAATGCAGCAGTTAACATCTCAGGCTCAGTGCGCTCGTGGTGAGAGCGGGCAGCAAGTCTTCAATTGACGTGGTGTGATCATACTCGATCTGTCCCCATATTTCAAGCAACATAATGCAGGAGATCTATAAATGTTCCTTATAGTGATGAGATGTGGTAGGAGCTTGTTTCTTGTGATCGTAGCGAGACAGATGCTGCGTTATGTTGAGATTAAACTGTGGATAATTGTGGATAAACTAGCAAGCCATTTGCCGGGCAGCTTCCATTTTAGCGCATCGTGGTGCGCTCGTCACCGATCAGGCAACAAGCGCGATCACCCTGCCTTTCATGTGGATAATGCGTGGACAGGCGGGGAGAAGACCGTGGATAGAGTCATGGCGCAGCGATAACAGTCACTGCGCCATTATTCCGGGAGATCAACGGGCGGCAGATCGGCAAGGCTTGTTAAACCAAATTGTTGGAGAAAGGCCGGGGTCGTGGCGTAGAGGATAGGCCGGCCCAGCGTCTCGAGACGACCAGCCTCACAGATCAGATCGCGCGCCAGCAACGCACGCAGCGCCGCACTACTATCAACGCCGCGAATGGCATCGATCTGGGCGCGCGTGATAGGTTGGCGATAGGCAATAATCGCGAGCGTCTCGAGCGCGGCATGTGACAACCGCTGACTATGTTGCGCACCGAGCAAGCGGCGGATGGCCGGCGCCGCTTCGGGCGCGCTGACCAACATCACCTGATCGCCGTGGCGCTGAAGGCGAATCCCGCGCTGCGCATAGCTTTGGCTCAATTCATCAATGGCCGCGGCAACTTGCTCCTGTGTCACCTCTAACACCCGCGCTAATTGCTCGATCGTCACCGGTTCGCCGGCAACAAAGAGCACCGCTTCAATCAGTTGCGCCAACGAGGGTGGCGCTGTATCGGGAAAGAGCGCCGGCTGGTCTGGCGAACCGGCATGGGTTGTCGGTGAGACGTGGTCAGATTCAGTCATGGGCTATGTTCGAGCACTAGGCGCTATTCCAGAAGATGATTGCTTATGGTATCATAACGGCTGCAAGTGCAAGCAGGAAAGGACGTTGCCAATGAGTGAACGCCGTCGTGGCATTTCCCGCCGGCAAGTAATTGCTGGTTTCTTTACCCTCTTGGGCTTTTTGATGTTGTTCAACTACGTACCGCTGGCACTGGCGGGCGATACCGTGGTGACCCGCATTGCTTTGGCGGTGCCGCAACCGGTGATTGCCTTCCCCACTGCGTGGAGCCTGAGCATTATCGGTTTGATCTCACTGATTGCCGGCGTACTGGGTCTGAGCAACCGCGCTCCACGCTGGGCCAACGGTCTGCTGTGGACGAGCGCGGTGCTCTTGTTCCCGGCCATTCTGATCTGGGCCGCAGCCGGGAAACAGACCAATGCGACCGTGATGCTTAGCGAATCATTACGCCTCGGCACACCGCTGGCGCTCGGCGCATTGGCCGGAATCTGGGCCGAACGATCAGGCGTGATCAATATCGCCATCGAGGGCATGATGCTGATGGGAGCAGCCTTTGGCTTCGCCATCTTCATTTTTACCGGCAATATCTGGGTTGGCGTGATTGGCGCAGTTGTCATCGGCGGCGTCATGGCGCTCTTGCACGGCGCGCTCTCGATTTCATTCCGCACCGACCAAATTATTAGCGGTACGGTGGTCAATATCTTAGCGATTGGCGTGACCGGCTACCTCAGACGGCAATACATTGTGGTGGAAGGCGGCGGACGGATCACGCTGCCGTCGCTTTCCGGCTTGCTCGCCAACGCCGGTTTTCCCGACCTTGCCCGCTCACTCGAATCAATTCCGGTGTTGGGGACGTTGATCTTCAGCGGCAAGCCGATCTTCTTCGCTATGCTGCTCCTTGTGATCACGACCCACATCGTGCTCTTCATGACCCGTTGGGGCTTGCGCACGCGGGCCGTGGGCGAGAATCCCAAAGCGGCTGACACCGTCGGTATTTCGGTCAACCGGATGCGCTATGTCAACGTCTTTATCAGCGGGTGTATTGCCGGGCTAGGTGGCGCATGGTTTTCGTTGGAAACGGTGGGTCAGTTTGACGACGGGATGACGGCTGGCAAGGGCTTTATCGCGCTGGCGGCGATGATCTTTGGCAAGTGGATGCCATTTGGCGCGTTTGGCGGCGCAATGCTGTTTGGCTTTGCCGAGGCATTAGGCACGCGCTTCCAAATCTTGCAGGTACAGGTCTTTGGCGGCCCGGTGCCAGTGCAATTTTTGCAGATTACCCCGTATGTGGTGACGATGATTGTGCTGGCCGGCTTGATTGGCCGCGCTGTGGGGCCGGCGGCGGTAGGCAAACCGTATGAAAAACAATAACCGCGCAGCCGCGATAGCATCGGCAAGGCAGAGATGAATGCTCATCTCACCTTGCCGAACATACCCAATTTAGGCCAGCCCCTCAGCTTCAAGCCATTCCTGCACATCGGCATCGGTGGGGCTCGCCTTGCCGCCGGGAATATACCGGTACCGATCGCCATACCCTTCCATCACCTGATTGCGCAGCGCTTCCGCCTCGGCGCTTGGATCGGTGTCGGGCACCCGCAACACCTCACCGGAGTTCAGGTCGAGATAAAAGCTCACAGCCGGGTCGGTCTCGGCCAGCGCAGCGCGAATTTGCTCACGATTGATGTTAGCGGCCACAGCATCCTCCAGTGGATTAACGACGGCATACGAACGACCGCCGAATCACGATGATGGTACACGAACCTGCCCGCTCTTGCAAGTTGACAGAGTGGTAACGTTTATCGTAGTGAGTCGTATAGTATCTGTGAGGAGCGCCTGTGAGCGATCCATCATCTGACGAGCTCGACCTCGTCAACCGGGCTTGCGCCGGTGATCAATCGGCATGCGCCACGATTGTCCAGCGCTATACCGGCATTTTGTATAATCAGGCCTATCGCATGCTGGGCGATGCGTTCGAGGCGGAAGACGCGGTACAGGAAGTCTTCTTGCGCGCATTTCGCAATTTGAAGAGCTATGATCCGTCGCGCCGGCTGGTTACGTGGCTGTTGACTATCGGATCGAACTACTGCATTGATCGCTTGCGCCGGCGACGATTCAACTGGTTAACGTTGGAAGATGTCGCCTTTTGGCTGCCGAGCACGCAGCCGGGGCCAGAACGAAGCGCCTTGCAGAGCGCGCAGCGTGAAGCGGTGCAACGAGCATTGCAACGGCTGCCTGAGAGTTATCGCGGCGTGACCGTGCTCCGCTATTGGTACGATCTCTCGTATGACGAGATTGGCGCGATCTTGGGCTTAACCGAAGCAACCGTTAAGACCCGGCTGCACCGGGCGCGCAAGATGCTGCAAGAGGCGCTGGCCGCTGAGGAGGAGGTATGGAACACGGAAGGGATGGCGAGTTGACCGATGCCGAGCTGGCTGAGGTCGAAGCAGAGACGCGCGCGTTGCTGGCGCGGTGGGGTGAACCAACGATGGCATCGCCGCCAGCCGATCTATCGGCGCGTGTGGTACGGCGCCTCTCTGCCGCTCCCGCGCGACGTGGCTGGCGCTGGCGCCCCCTCTGGCTGGCTGCACCGCTCGTATTACTGGTACTGGGGTTCTGGGGATTGAGTATTGACAGCAACGGCCCTGCCTCATTGTTCGGCGATCCAGCTACCGGCGCCGGGCGATATGTGTTGGGTCTTACCCTCGTCGCCAAGCCGCTCTGGCACCTGTGGCTGGCTGGCGCTGGGTGGTGGCTGCTCGGATTGTTCGTTCTCTTCGCCGCTGGTTGGCTCTGGTGGCGCTTGATTCTTGATGCACCGTTGGCTGAGGTTTGGCAGTGATACGACGAAGCTGGTTGTTTGCCGTTATGCTCTGGTTGGCAGTGCTCGCTACGCCAGCGCGCGCGTTCGCGCAAGAGCCAGCGGCGCTGGTCATCGCTGCCGGTGAGCAGTACCATGGCCACGTAGCCACGTTCGACCAACCGATTGTGATCCTCGGCGAGGTTGATGGCGACGTAACGAGTTGGGCCGGTTCGATCACCGTGCAAGGCATCGTGCGTGGTGATGTGGTGAGCTATACCGGTACGATCACGTTAGCTCCCGGCGCCATTGTGGAAGGAAACGTCCTTTCGATCGCGGGAGGGGTGAACGTTGCCGCCCGCGCCGGATTGCATGGCATCGTGATCGGGGTTGAACCGTTGGCCGGATCGGCAGTAGCCACCGCGTTGATTGGCACCCTGAGCGGCCAAACCATCGTCCGCCGGTGGTTGCCGCCGGGAACGACCGGCCTGCTCGGCGGGCTGATTTCGGCAATGCTCTGCGTGGCGATCGCACTCATCTGGCCGCGCCGCACCGCCGGGATCGGGCGAGCCTTGCGCGCCGCGCCATTGCGCAGCGCCGTGGTTGGCCTGCTCTCAACGCTACTGGCGCTCTTGGCATTACCGCTGGTGGTAGGGATATTGACCCTCAGCCTCGCTGGCCTGTTCCTGCTTCTGCCATTGATCATCCTGCTTCATGTACCGTATGCGATCGGTCTTACCGGCGTCACCCGCGCGATCGCGGCCACATGGCCACCCGGCTGGGCGCTCAAGCCGCCGCTAGCTGCCGCCCTCGGCGCGCTCGTTGTGCTCGCACCGCTGGTTGTAATAGGCATATTTGCGCCGGCGCTCGCGTTGGCGTTAGGCTACGCTGTGGCAAGCTGGGGGTTGGGCGCGGCGTTGATTAGCCGTGGCGGTGCGTTACCGATCTGGCGCGACGAGTGGCCGGCAGTGAAGCACATTGGTTAGCAGGGCCGCGAAAAGACCCAATCAGGTCGTAGCGACGTTTGATGGCAACGTCGCTACTATACGCTAGCCGCCAGCGCAACAAGTAAGAGGCCAAGCACACAACTCAGCAATATCCCCAACACGATGAGCAGGCTGGGGTAGAGCAACACGGCTAGGGTGGCCTTGCCGCTATCAAGCCGATGCACCACGGCGGCGCCGCTGATCAGGATGATCAACCCCCACCCCCATGCGATCATCGAGATCGGAAAGCTCAACACCGGAATAAAGGTGAGCGCATCGAGCGCATGGGGCGCAACCGAGAGCGAGCCAACGGCGACCATCGCGCGAATGCCGCCTTGGCCGCCGAGTTGGCGAGCGGCAAGATGGGTGAACGTCACCGCTAGCAACATACCGCTCAAGTAGGTGAGCGGCGCCGAAACCGTTTGGCCGAGCGCCTGCAAGACGAGCGCAACCGGACGAGGCAAAGCGGTAGGGATAGCAATAATATCACGCACCATCTGCGCTATCTCATCTTCGCTCTCTTGCAGCAAACGCACGACTTCACGTTGCTGGGGCGTAGTTGCTGTCGCCTGCTGCTGTTCCAGTGACTGGCGATAGCTCAGCATCACCTCTTGCACAATGCGTTCCGGGTCAGAGAGGTTGATCAGCGCGCTTGCGCTCTGAATTGCGCCGACGAGCAATCCCACCATCAGAATGATTAGAAATCCGCGTCGAACCCCGTCAGGCGCGTCGCGCATCTCAGTGAATACCCGTTGGTTGAGGGTTAAGGCCCCATTGAAGGTGTCGATCAACGACATATCAGCTCCCCTGCGCGATGGCAACTAGCACTGCCAAAGCGCCACAACCGAACAGTATCAGCAACACTACCAATACAATCGGCCCCATCAGCGCAGCCCAAAATGCGCGCCATGCCGGCAGATTGTGCGCTGCGCGCAGACCAAGATAACACCCGATCAAGCCAAGCAGCGTCGTGCCGGCGACTTGCGCGAATGGCACAAGCTGCACCACCGCCAGCCAATTCGCACCACTCGCTAACGCCGTGCAACCGAGCGTCTGGGCAAAGGTGCCGTCACCGCCAAGCGAACGGGCGGCGAGGTGGGCCACGAAGCCGTAGATCAGCCAGCTCAACAAATAGACGAACGGCGTGGCAATCGCGCCGATCAAGCCACTCCAGCGGAGTGGCGCAACGATCTGGGCTAGTTGGGTAAAGAACGGTTCGAGATCGAACGCCGGATTCATCCGTTGCAGTTCGGCAAAAAAGGAAGTACGCTCAATGCCGCGCTGGATAACATCGAGCACGGCCAGCGGATCAGGACTCGCCAGCGTGCTGAGCAAGCTGCCGATAATGCTCGCTGCCCCGACCACAATTCCCACCAGCACCACAACCAGAAAGCCATCGCGTAAGGTTGCCGGATTATCGCGCTGTTCACGAAATGCGTTGGGATCGAGAAACAGACCGGCAGTGCTAAGGCGAAAGAGGTAGGTGAGTGATTCCATTGCCTTCCTTGTGCTAAGCGAAGGAACCGGATCCTGAGACAGGTTACGCACGCAGATACGCCGCCCCTTTACCGAGACGGGTATTGATCGGAACACCGGCGGCGCAGAGCGGGCACTCCTCGGCGGGATAGCTCTCAAGCGGCAGTTCGGTGAGCGCCACGAGGCGCGGCGCGCCGAGATCGACCGCGGTGATACCGCCGCGATTGCAGAGTGCGCCAACGCCGACCACAATCCCGCCAGCAGCCGTCACCGCCTCGACCACCAACCGCGCTGAGCCGCCGGTGGTGAGCACATCTTCGACCACCAACACCCGCTTGCCAGCGATCAACGCATCGTAGCCGCGGCGAAACACCCGCCGCTTGCCGGTTTCAGCCTGTTCTTCTTCAGCGTAGACCGCCAACACCTCCCGCCCGCTGAGTTGCGACAGGTGGTGCGCCGTCCACTGGGCCATAATCACCCCACCCACGGTTGGCCCGGCCACCGTCTCGACACCGGCATCGGCAAAGTGACGGGCCAACGCCGCACCGACCATGCTAGCGGCAGCCGTATGCGGATAGAGCGCGTCCTTATTCACATAGCTACTGCCATGGCGGCCAGAGGTATAGACAATGTGATCGTTGGTGACAATCGCACCCAATTGATGCAAGACAGCCAAGAGGTTGGTATCGCTCATAACGTTACGTTATCCTGTTCAAGCTCAGCTACAATGCGGGCCGCCGCCGCCGCCGGATCGCCGATCGCAGCCGGCGGGCTGGTAATCGGGCGGCCAATCACCAGATAATCAGCCCCGGCCCGCAGCGCGGCAGCAGGGGGCATCACGCGCCGTTGATCGCCTTCGCCGGCCCACAGCGGGCGAATGCCCGGCGTCACAATTCGCACATCGGGGCAGGCAGCGCGGATCGCGCCCACCTCGTGCGGCGAAGCGACCACGCCATCGAGACCGCAATCGCGCGCCATCCGCGCCAGATGCACCACATAATCGGCAACGTCCTGCCGCACCTGCAATTCGCCGGTCAACGCCGCCGCATCGAGGCTGGTCAAGACGGTGACGCCAAGCAGCAAGGGGCGATACGGCATGCTCTGCGCGGCAGCGACCGCCGCGCGCAGCATCGCGCTACCGCCGGTGCAGTGCAAAGTCAGCATCCGCACCGCCGGGCCGAGCGCGCAGACGGCGCGCACCGCGCCGGCCACCGTATTGGGAATATCGTGCAGCTTGAGATCGAGAAACACGCTGCCGCCGGCTGCCGCAATTGCCTGCACCACCTGCGGCGCACCAACCGCTGTGCAAATCTCTAACCCCACCTTAAACCCGCCCACCTGCTCGCGCAACTGGGCAGCTAGCGCCACGGCGCGATCGAGATCGGGCGTATCGAGTGCAACCAGAATACGTTCGCGGGGAGATAACGGCATCGTCGTCATGATGCGCTCACGTATGGATCAAGAGATACACGGCAACCCCCGCCACCGTCGCCACCCAATAGAGCGCAAAGGCAATGCGCATAAACGGCTTGTAATTGGTGAAGCGCCAGCGCGCCGGCAGCCAGCCATGACCAACGAACACCACGTACACCCCAAAGAGCATTGCCACCGTGCCAATCACCTCGTGGGCCGGCATCGCGACAAAAGCTGCCGCCGGCAACGTGAGATTCTCATCAGGCGTGACCGCGAGCAGCGACGGGATCATCACGCCGAACACGAGCGCCAGATTGGCCGCCGCCGCGCCAGTTTGCAGCCAGCGATGCGAGGCATAATAGCCTTTCACCGCCAGATAAGCGCCAATGGTAAAGGCGATCGCAACGATGATACTCCCTACCAATGACACATCTTGGGCGAAGGTGGCTTTGGTACCGAGAAACCCGCTCATCACCGCTCCTTTCCGGCAGCCAGCAACGCGCGGTTAATCCGGCGCGGCAGCAGCGGCCCGCGATAAACCAAGCCGGTGTAAAGCTGAATCAAGCTCGCGCCGGCCTCGAACATCCGCAGCGCATCATCAGGCGAATGGATGCCGCCGACGCCGATAATCGGCAGTTTGCCGCCGGTCGCGCGCGCAATCAACTGTACCACCTGCCGGGAGCGTTGGGCGAGCGGTTGCCCGCTGAGACCGCCAGTCTCGGCCACTAACGCCGGGTCAATCCCCTCAAGACCGCTGCGCCCAATCGTGGTATTGGTCGCAATAATACCGGCGACAGCGTGATCGGCGCACACTGCCAACAGCTCTTCGATGGCTGCATCGCTCAGATCCGGCGCAATTTTGACCAGCAGCGGGCGTGGCCCGCGCGAATCGGCGCGGCCCAGTTCGGCGTTATCGCGCTGCAACGCCGCCAAGAGCGCGCGCAAGTGATCGGCGTCTTGCAATTGGCGCAGACCGGGAGTATTGGGCGAACTGACGTTGATCGCCACGTAGGCGGCATACGGGAAGAGCAGCCGGAACGAGGCGCGATAATCGTCGATCGCCTGATCGAGCGGCGTCACTTTCGATTTGCCGATCGAGACGCCAACCGGGATGGAAACCGGCGTCGCTGCCAGCCGTTGCGCCAAGGCCGCCGCGCCGGCATTATTAAACCCCATGCGATTAATCAGCGCCTCGCGCGCCGGCAAGCGAAACAGGCGCGGACGCGGATTGCCGGGTTGCGGGAGACGGGTGACAGTACCCACCTCGACAAAACCAAAACCAAGTGCAGCCCATGCCGGCAACGCCACGCCATCTTTGTCCATGCCAGCGGCTAGACCGACCGGATTAGGAAAATGGATACCAAAGACGGTGCGCGCTAAGCGTTGATCACGGATCGCAGCAAGCACCTGCAGAGTGCGGCACAATGGGCGTGAACGGCTCAGCAACGCCAACAGATGCAAGGTGCGTTCGTGAGCCGTCTCGGCATCGCCACCGCCAAGCCGGAACAAGAGCGGGCGCAGCAGGAAGCGGTATATCGTCAGATCAGAACGGTTCAACACCCACCTCAGACAACTCATCGGCAAAGCGCTCGATATCGCGCGTGGTGCGGAGCCGGTCGATCCGGCTGAGCAACCGTTTCCGGTCAGCGCTCCCCTCAATGACTGCCCGTTCCAAATATTGGGTCAAATACAGCTTGATCACCTCAAGCTGATCGGCAGTCAGCGGTTCACCCTGCATATAGCGTTCAACCGCGGCGGCCAGCCGCCCGGTCGTCTCTTCCATCCAGAAACGAGGCGGGCGAGCGACCGGAAACGGGTAGGGATAATCAGGATTAGGCACAAACACCAACGGCCCAATCACTTCAGCGTTTTCGGGCAACGGATCGGTCGTCATAGCGCGTCCTAGTGGATCTTCAACCCCAGCAAGCGATACAAACGGTCAAAATCAAAATGAGCATCGAGCAACTCGGTAAAGCGGCGCAGTTTAGCTTCTTGATGGAAGCGAACGCGACCAAACAGACGCTCGGCCCGATCAACCGTGCTGAGGGTATCATCAGCAACTAGAATAATCGGCACCTCCAACTCGGCGGCGCGATCCATCACCTGCATCGTCGGGCGGATATTGCCAGTCAACACCAGCGCATTGGTGCTCGTCTGCAACGCAATCAGTTGCAAATCGCTGCGATCGCCACCGGTAATCACCGCCTTGTTGGCGCGACGGCGGAAGAACGACAGGCTCGCTTCGGCCCCCATCGCCCCGATCATCAGCGAATCGAGCATCTTCTCGCCCCACTCAGGCCGGCCAATAATTTGCCCGCCCAAATGTTGGGCCAGCTCGTTCACGCTCACCCCAGACAAGAGCCGGTCACGCGGCATAATCCCGAACACCGGAATGCCGCGCCCTTCGAGGAACGGCGTCACCCGATTGCGGACAAACTCGCGGTGCGGCTCTTCGACCTGATTGATCAGCACCCCTAGCAAGCGATCGCCGACGTAGCGTTGCACGCTCAAGATGGTATCAACCGACAAGGTAGAGGTATAGCGGCACACCAGCAAACCGGGAGCTTGGAGCATATCCGTCACCTGATCGGCGGTCAGATCGACCAGCGCCCCCTCGGCCCACGTATTGGTGCCCTCCAGCACCATCACATCCTTCTGGCGCGACACCGCCAGATAAGCGTCGCGCAGCGTCTTGGCGAACGAATGGGGCTGCCCGCGCAGGATCGACTCAATCACCCCCGGCGTAATCAACACCGGCGCGACCTGCTCCATTGGCGCATCAAGGCCAATCGTCTGGCGGATAAAGGCGGCATCTTCATCGAGCACCGCATCGGGCGTGTGCGTCACCGAAACGCTGACCGGCTTCATATAGCCGACGCGGAAGCCGTCTTGCTGCATGCGGCGCAGCAAGCCGACGCAGACCGCGCTTTTGCCGACGTAGGTTTCGGTTGAGGCGACATACAGAGTTGCCATCATTGCCTCCACTTAGTTGAGGATGATCCGGGCATCGAGGACGATCGCGCCCTCGCCTTCGTGATGGACGACGAGCGGATTAATATCCATCTCGACAATTTCCGGGAAGTCGGTGACCAATTGGCTGACCCGCAGCACCGTCTCTTCGATGGCAGCGATGTCGGCGGGCGGTTCGCCACGCACGCCGCGTAAGAGCGGGTAGGCGCGGATTGAACGAATCTGCTCGCGCACCTCTTCGACACTGAGCGGCGCGAGGCGGAAGGCAACATCTTTCAACACTTCAACATAGATGCCTCCCATTCCCACCGCGATCAGCGGCCCAAACTGCGGATCGCGGCTGACACCGACCAAGACTTCACGGCCTTTGCGCACCATCTCTTGGACAAGGATACCCCAAATGCGCGCCGAAGGGACATATTTGCGCGCGCGGTACTCGATCAGCTCAAAGGCATCGCGCACCGCCGTGGCATCGCCAAGACCAACACGCACGCCGCCAATATCACTCTTGTGGAGAATATCAGGGCTGGAAATCTTCATCACCACCGGATAGCCAAATTCATTGGCAATCGCGACCGCCTCTTCCGGGGTATGGGCCAACCGGCTCTTAGGCAACCGCATCCCATACGCCTCCATGACTTGGCGCGCCTCAACCTCGCCCAACTCGACCCGGCCAGCCGCGCGCACCTCAGCGAATAATTGTGCCACGCGATCGCGATCAACGTCAAAATGGCGATAGGTGGGAGCCGGACGCTGCTGCCAGAGTGATTGACGATACATTGCGGCCAACGACTGGACGGCGCGTTCGGGGAAGAGGTAATTCGGAATATGCGCCTCATTGAGCGCCCGCACCGCTTCACCGAGGCTCGCGCCACCCATAAAGCTAGTCACCACCGGCTTATCGGTCTGTTTGCTCAGATCGGCAATCAGCCGCGCCGTCACCAAGGGATCAGAGACGGCTTGGGGCGTAAACAACACGATCAAGCCATCAACATTCGGATCGGCTAGTGCTGCTTCGATCGCCCATGCATAGCGATCGGGTGTTGCATCGCCAATGACATCAATCGGGTTAAAGAAATTAGCATTGGGTGGTAATTTCTCTTGCAAGCGGCGGATGGTTTCGGGAGTGAACTCAGCCATCACCAACCCACTGCGTTCAACCGCATCGGTAGCAATGATACCGGGGCCGCCGGCGTTGGTAACAATCGCCACC
>JAUQOZ010000250.1 GCA_030550625.1 Chloroflexota bacterium
TCGAAGAAGGCATCCGCCTGCTTGCCGCCGGTGACTACTGGGGTTACAACCAACACTGCGTGCGTGCCAAGAGCGATGCTCGCGACGCCGGGCAGGTCTTCCGCTTCCTGCGCGGCCCCCTCCACGGAGAGATACTCGATCTGGTGGCCAGCGATGCCACCCAACTGTACCAGACGCCGCCCCCTACGTGGGTCGCCGCGCCGCTGGTGCGCTGGACGAAAGCAACCGCATGAACCGGAATCGTTTATGGCTGTACACCGTGCTCTTCGCCGGTGTCTTGATCGCTTCCACAGCGTCGATCATGATCCGCTACGCGCAGGGCGCTGGCATGCCCTCGCTTAGCATTGCTGCCGGACGGCTGGGGTTGGCGGCGCTGATCCTGACCCCCATTGCACTGAGCCGGGCCAGCGGCGAGATTCGCCGGCTGCGCCGGCGTGATGTCCTGTTTGGCATGGGAGCAGGCGCGTTTTTGGCGGTTCACTTCGCCAGTTGGATTAGCTCGCTCGAATACACCTCGGTGGCAAGCAGCGCCGCGCTCGTCTCAACCAACCCGCTCTGGGTCGGGATCGCCTCGCTCTTCTTCTTCCGCGAACGATTACACTGGACGACGCTGCTCGGCATTGCATTGACTCTGATCGGAACGATTGCGATCAGCGTGAGCGACAGCGCCAACCCAACCCAGAGCAACCCGCTGCTCGGCAATACGCTGGCGTTGATTGGCGCGGCTACGGCCAGCGCCTACTTGCTGATCGGGCGCGATCTGCGCCGGCGGCTATCGGTGCTGGCCTACATCTGGCTGGTCTATACCAGCGCAGCGGTGGTCTTAGTGGTATGGGCCATCGCCACCGGCCAGCAATTCTTCGGCTTCCCGCCGTATGTCTATCTCTTCATCCTCGGCTTGGCTATCGGCCCGCAACTGCTCGGCCATACCGCCTTCAACTACGCGCTCAGCAGTCTATCGGCCACCTACGTGGCGGTGGCCATTCTCGGCGAACCAATCGGCTCGACCTTGCTCGCCTTCATCCTCTTTGGCGAAACGCTGGCCCCGTTGCAGTTCGGCGGGATCGTGCTCTTGCTCAGCGGGATTGCCATCGCCTCTGTCGCCGAACAACGCGCGCCTGAGAGCACTGCTCAGCAGGCGACAGGATAAAGGACGTGTAGAGTGCGGCAACCCTGCTGCCGCATCCCGGCGCCATGCTAATATGGAGTGCGGCAGTCACGCTGCCGCACCGCTCGTTCGACCTTACATGTGAGAGATTACATTCGGATACACACCCCGCTTGCCACACTTGTGGTATGATAAGGATCTACCAAATTGCGCTGAGGTTTGGCCGTGTTGATCGGTCTATCCGTTCTAAGTTTTAGTTATCGCTGCGGCCTGATTGGCCGCGGCACCCCGCGCGCCGTCAGTCATCCGCTCGACGTCGAAGATATTGTAACGCTGGCTACGCGCGCGGGTTTGCAGAGCATTGAATTTCCGCTCAGCCTATTGCCTGACCTATCGCCTGATCGGCTGCATGCGCTGCGCGAACGGCTGAATCTGTGCGGTTTGACGCCGGTCGCCGATAGCGAGATCGCGAATGTTGACCTCCTTCGCACCCACATCCCGGCAGCGGCGATGGTGGGTGCGCGCGTACTGCGTGTCTTGATCAGTCCGGTGCTCGAAGGCTACCGCCGTCCATTCACCGACAATTGGCCGGCTTATCTGGCCGATGTCACCGAGCGGTTGCGCGCAGTCATTGATCTGGCTGCCGAACACAACATCGTGTTGGCAGTAGAGAACCACCAAGACGCTACCAGCGCCGATCTAGCCGCGATCTGCGCCGCGATTGACAGCCCGTACATCGGGGTTTGTTTTGATGCGGTCAACACGTTAGTGGTCGGTGAAACACCCTACGCCGCGGTCGAGCGGCTTGGCCCGCTGATCCGCAATGTTCACCTCGCTGATTACGAAACCTACCCAACCACCCAAGGCTGGCGGCTCGTGCGCTGCGCCCTTGGCGAAGGCGACCTTGACATTCGCCGGTTGTTGGGCCAGATTGAAAAACACGCCCCTGACGTCGCCTGCCAGATCGAGCTAGTCAGTCACAGCGCCCGCCACGTGCGCATCCTCGACGATGATTGGTGGCAAGGCTACCCACCCTGCGACGTGCGCGAGGTGTTGCCAGTCTTGCGCCTCTTTGCCCAAACGATGCGCTTGCGCGATGACGATTGGCGCACGCCGTGGGAACGCGGCGCTGGCGAAGAGCAGATCAGCTTGTACGAAGACCAGCAATACGCCGCTTCGATTGCGTACCTGCGCATGATTGGCATCTTGCCTAAGCTGTAAAGATAGGACTAAATTCCTGTCTAGTCGCCTCTTCAGCTAGCCTGCGCATCGTGTTACAATCAAGGCCAATAGTGAAGAGAACGTTTCTACAGGGGGCTGATCCGCTCCTCTTGCTGCGCGCCGCTCGTTGGCGCAAGGAGTTCGCATGCATGCGCGCAGGTACTGGCAGTTAGTCATTATTGCTGTTTTTGCCAGCAGTATTCTAATCTGGCCGCGCTTAAGCTTTGGTCAGGCCGGGATTGATGAATTCTTCGTTGACACACTGGCTGACAATCCCGTCACAAACATTAACAGCCATTGTACTGATGATCTGGTCAATGCCAATTGCAGCCTGCGCCAAGCCATTGCCAAAGCAAATAGCACCCCCGGCACGAACCGGATTACCATCAGCTTTGATCTCGTGACAGAAGGTTCTGTCGCGAGCGCGCCCTACATCATCACCCTAAGCGAACGGCTGCCGCCAATCACACGCGCGAATGTCACGATCAGCGCCGATGTACTAGCCGGTGCGCCGCAGGTGGGCATCAACGCCAACGGCGCTGACGCCGGCCTCGTGTTGAACGGCGGCGGCGCAATCATCGAGGGCTTAGCGATTTATGGCGCGAGCAGCGACGTGGGCAGCTACCGTGGCAGCGGTATTTATATCAGCAGCGCTAATAATACGATCCGCGATTGTTACATTGGGTTGCAACTCGATGGCACGACGCCGGCGGAAGCTATCCGCAACCGCAACGGAGTGATGATGATCGGCGCTAATGCGCGCAATAATCATATTGGTGAACCCTCATACTCCAATACTATTGCCGGCAACATTGCCAATGGGATCGTCATCATCAACGCTTCGCAGAACACGATACGAGCGAACCGGATCGGCGTGCTCTTCACCACTGCCACTGCCACACGGCCCAACGGCGGGTATGGCATCCAGATTCTGAGTGATACGACTAGCGATCCAAACGGACGCGCTGAGTCAAATGTGATCGGCGGTGGCACCAACCTAGAACGCAATATTATTGGCGCTAACGGGCTTAGCGGGATTTTGATCAGTGGTTCGCAAACCTATACGACGACAATCAGCAGCAACCTGATCGGGATCAACCTCGACAGCGAACCAACTGTTGGCAATGGCGGCGACGGCATCCGGATCGAAGACGGGGCGCAAGGAACGATAATCGGCAGCCCCAGCGCCACGCAGCCGCTGGTGATTAGCGGCAACAACGGCTATGGCATTCAAGTACGCAGCGGCGGCGGCGCAGCGCCGGCCAATACTGCGATCAATGGACACACTATTATTGGTCTGAACCGCGGCGCTACCGCTGCGCGACCAAACGGGCAAGGCGGCATCCGGATCAGTGAGAGCGCCGGCAATGCAACCATCGGCAGCGCAACAACCAGTGTGCGCATCGGCGGCAATGGCGGGCCGGGAATCTGGGTTGGCGGAGGCGTGAGCAGTATCACGATCACGAACGCTTTTGTCGGGGTGCTCCCTGCCGGCACTACCACCTTCGCCAACGCTGGCGGCGTTGAGTTCAACGGCACGGCGCAGGTGACGATGACCAATGCGAGAATTGCCGCCAATACTGGCTACGATGTCCGGCTGCACAATGTTGGCAATGCCACCCTTGACGGCAATATCATTGGTCTCAGCGCCGATGGCCGTGAGGCGCTAGGCAGCGCCGCCGCCGGGATTGCGGTGATCGATAGCCAGAATGTGACCATTGGCGACACGAACGGCAATATTATCGCTGTGGCCAGCGGCCCCGGTATTGATATTAGCGGCACGAACAGCATCAGCATAACTGTTCGGGCAAATACGCTGGGATTGCGCCGCGACACGACCGGCGATGCGTATAGCGTGGCCGCAGCCAACGCCGGCCCTGCGATCCGCGTCACCGACGCCTCACAAGTCACGATTGCCAACAATACGATTGGCGGTAACGGCAGCGCCGCCGGGATCGAGCTAAGCAATGCCCATTCGATCACGATCCAGCAAAATCAGATTGGCTGGGTGGCTGATCCGGCTGGCGGCCCCGATCCACTGGCCCGCCCTGCTGGAATCGGCATTGCCTTGACGAATGTGACGACCGCTACCCTCAGCGGCAATCTGGTGCGACTGAATGCGGCTGATGGAATCCGCTTCACGAACGTTGCCACTGCAACGCTGAGTGGCAATCAGATAGGCGCGAACGCTGGCGATGGCATAAACCTGACCGATGTCCGCAATGTGACGATCAACGATAGCAATGTGATCGAGCAAAACAGCGGCGATGGCATTCAAACCGGCGGCAGCAGCCTTGGCGTGACCATCAACGGCAACCGGTTGCGCGCCAATGGCGGCTACGCCGTGCTGGTCACTGATACGGCGCGTCGGGTGACGATCACCCAAAATCAGATGGCGGCTAACACCCTCGGCGGGATTGAGCTGGCCAACACGACATTGTACAGCGGAACGCCGCCTGATCCGGATCAAAACCTTACCCTCCCGAACCATAGCATTGATCCGCCGTTTAACCTCCAAATCTTCCAAGATGGGCCGGTGAGCGGCAATGTCTTTGCCAGCACTGCCGAACGCGAAGAGGATCTCGATCCGGTATCGGCCTGCGCTGGCTGCACAATCCACATGTATGGCGATGATACGAGTCTGGCGACGCCTGACGGGCAGGGTTGGCAACCACTAGCTAGCGCGAGCGCCAACGGCGCTGGCATCTTTAATGCCACGCTCAGCACCCCACCCCAAACCTACCGCCAACTACTCTTTACCGCAACCGACCTGTTCGGCAATACCTCGGTGTTCCGCATCTTTACACCCACCGTCGATCTACGCCTCATCCCGATTGATCCCATCGAACAGAGCGCCGCACCCGGCAGCAGTGTCACGTACCGGCTGCGGTTGGAAAACCATGGCACGCTCGGAATCAATCGCATCCGCTTCACCGCCACCGGCACCCTAAGCGGGTGGACGGCGACCGTTGCGCCGAGCGAACGTTTCACGCTGCTGCCCGGCGCAAGCCAATTGCTGACCGTTACGCTGACCCTGCCGACCGGTAGCCATCCATCTGTGCAGGTGCCGATTACGGATACCACCACCGTCTCGCTGACGGCGCCGGTGCTTGATCCGATCACCCAAACCCTGCGCACTGCGGTTGAAGCCTTACCGGTACTCGTCGCCAATCCAGCCACCAGCGCTGCCACTGTCTTGCCGTCTGACACCTACATCTACCGCCACCAGATCACCAACAACGGCAACGTGACCGTGCCGGTCGATATTAGCGCCACAACCGCAGACTTGATTGGTCTCGACACGTACAACACGACCGTGCTTACGCCAACTGTCACGCTCGCGCCGGGGGCCAGCGCCGAGATTGCCGTGCAGATCACAGTGCCGTCCGGCGCACAGACTGCTGATGCCAGCGACAACCCGGTGCGCGCGACCACTGTGATCACTGCTACCCCACGCGGGTTTGGCGCACAGACGATTACCATAACGGACACCACCAGCGTTGGCTTGCGCCACGCTGCCGAATTGCGCAGCAATCAAGAGCAGGATGTGCAGGCTGGGCGCGAAGTGGTCTTCTTGCACACCCTGCGCAACACCAGCAACGGGCGGGCTACCTTCCAGCTCAACTTCGCCGCCAGCCGTGGCAGCACCTTAGTCGCCTTTGAGTCGGGCACCAGCGGCGTTGCGATCACCGGTAACACGGTAACGCTCGACAACATTGCCGGCAGCGGCAAAATCAACCAAATCGTACTGCGTGTACGTGTGCGGATCAGCGAGCTGATCTTGCCCGGTACCCGTGAAACGTTACGCATTTGGGCTTCGATCCCCGGTTCGAGCGAACCGCTCAGCGGAGCCGAGGTGCAAGATGTAGCCATTGTGCGCGATTCGTCAGGCGTACAAGTCCCGGCTGTCTGGATACCACTAGTGACCCGCTAGGAGCGGCTTTATGCATCGTCATTTGCGCCTTGCCCTCCTGATCATCTTGTTGGCAAGCCTGATACCGGCGGCCAAACCAGCGCTAGCCGCATCGTTTGTCGTCAACTCACTAGCCGACACCAATGACGGCGCGTGTACGACCGCTCCCGGCGGCTGCACCTTGCGCGAGGCGATCATTGCCGCCAATAGCAATGGCGTGCCCGATACCATTACCTTTAGCGTGAGCGGAACGATCTATGTGCAGAATACTGGCTTGCCGCCGCTCACTGAAGGCAATACCACTATTGACGGCGGCAGCGGGCATACAGTGATCATTAGCGGCGAACAGTTGCGTAACGCGAGCAATGAAGTGATTCCGGCCCATGGCTTCGTCATCGCTTCTGACAACAATGTCATTCGCGGCTTGGTCATCATTCGCTTTAGCCAAGGCACCACCATCGCTAGCGGCGGGTCAGGCATCTACCTACGGAATAATGCCCAAAACAATCTGATCGCTGACAACTGGATCGGCCACTTGAATGGCTTGCCAGAGCCGAATACTGGTTATGGGGTACTCATTAATGACGGGGCCAGCAATAACCGGATCGGCACCGGCAACCCGGCTGACCGGAATGTGATTAGCGGCAATGGAGTTGCCGATATTGGCGTCGTTAATACGACGAGTATCGCCTTCGTCAGCGGTAATCAGATTCTCGGCAACTATCTCGGCACGACAGTCAATGGCGACGCGCGCTTGAATGTGACCCCGCTATCGGGCAACGTCGGCGGGATTTCGCTGGAAAGTTATGCGCGCGATACGCTGATCAGCGGCAACCTGATCGGCGGCTATATCGGCAACAACGCAGCCGGCATCACGTTGTTAAGCAATGCTACTACCTCAGACTCACCGAGTATTCCACGTAATAACCGGATCACTGGCAACTGGATCGGAGTGAATCCCAGCGGGACGATTATTTCCAACCGGATTGGCATCTTAATTGCCGGAGGTTCAACGTATGGCGCAATCAATACCGAAATTGGCGATCCGGTCGATCCGGTAGGCGGGCGCAACTATATTAGTGGTAATACTAACGGCGGAATTATCATCAATGACACCCAATTCGCTACTGGCCCTACCGTTATTGCCGGTAACTATATCGGCGTTGCACTGGACGCAAGCGGCAACCCGTTTCCAGCCGGCAATGGCACGGTGAATCAAGTTGCCGGCGGCGAAGGAATTTTTGTCGGGCGCAATACGGTCAATACCACTATCGGGCCGGGCAACGTGATTGCCGGGTCGCGCACCAATGCGATCCGGATTCGGTCTGGCAATACCATCGTGCGCGGGAATTATCTGGGCACTAATCCGGCGGGAACACAGACCACCACAACGACCATCAGCCAACCAACTGTAGGGTACGGCACTGGTGATGCCACTGTCTGGATCGAAAACGGCAGCAATTCGGTGATCGGCGGCCCTAACCCCGCTGACCGCAACGTGATCGCCGCCGGTCATTTTGCTGTTAATGGATCGGGCGCCGCTGTGTTGATTCAACCATGCACTACTTGCACCGCCAATGGGAATACTGTGCAGGGCAATTACCTTGGCGTGCGCGCCGACGGCAGTGGTATCCTTGCCAGCAGCATCGTGGCTGATAGTCGCGGCGTGCGCATCAGCAATGCCAGCAATTCGACGATACGAGACAATCTCATCGGTGGCGTTGATTTTGGAATTAATCTGAGTAATGCAAACAATAACCAACTGATCAGCAACCGCATCGGAGTGCGCGCATCGAGCAGCGAGACGCCGGGCAGCGGCACGACGACTCGTAAAGATGGGATTTTGCTGTCAAGTGGCAGCAATAACCGGATTGAGAACAATTTGATCGCGTTTGCTGGTCAGAGCAATTTTTCAGCTTTTAACGCCACTCACGGAATCACGGTTAACAGCAGCAATAACCAACTCGTTGGCAACCGATTAGTCCGTAACGGACAGAGCGGCGTTGGTCACGGCATCTTTGTCGCCGATAATGTCTCTGGGGTGTTGATTTCGCGGAATACGACCTTCAACAACGCAGGCGACGGCATTGGGCTTGGCAGTAATGCAAACGGCAATCTTGCCGCGCCGAGCTTCAACCCGATTACAGCCGGTTCGCCAATCGTCACCGGTACAACTGGCTGCGGCGCCGGTTGTGTGGTGGAAATCTTTACCGCCAGCGCCAGCGTCACCGACCGCAACCGCGAGGGGCCGGTCTTCCTGACTAGTGTCACCACCACTGCTGGCGGGAACTTCAGCGCCAATATTACCGGTTGTCTGGGGTTCATCACAGCGACTGTCCACAATCCGACCACCGGCAATAGTTCACCCTTCTCGAATGCAATTGATGTCAATGCTACCGATGCGTGCGCCACGCCAACCGCAACGCTCACCGTCACCGGCGGCACGAGCCGTTCGGTCAGCCTTGGCAGCACCGCCACGTATACCCTGACCCTCAGCCATACCGCTTCGGTGACGCGCACTTATAGCCTGACGCTCGATAGCAATCGCGGCTGGACGAGCGGGCCGGCGTTGGTGGAAGTGCCACCGTCTGGCAGCACACAGATTATTATTGGCGTAGCGGTGCCGCTCACTGCCAGCCCCGGCGATACTGACACCACTACAGTGACGGCGCGCAGCGACCAGACGGTCTCGAATAGCGTGACCTTGACCACCGTCGCGCAAGCGGTGACGATCATTCCGGCTCAGCCGGTCGTCTCCCCCGGCCAGATTATCGAGCGCACCGGCACTACGGTCACGTTTACCCATACCGTCACTAACACCGGCCAACTCACCGGCAATCTGAGCCTCATCCGGCCTGACGGCAGCAGCGGCTTGCCGGTCTTTAGCGGCACGCCGCCGGCGGGTTGGAATATCGCTTCGGCGACGTTCGGCAGCACGACGCTGGCCGCCGGCGCGAGCACGACCCTCACCATTGTGGTGAATACGCCCTCTAGCAGCTCGCTGCTCGCCGGCGATTACCCGTTCTCGTTCCGCGTGCGCGCGACCAGCCAGCAGGGAGCGCAACTCTTTACCGAGCAGAGCGATCCGGCCACCACTGATACCGTGCGCGTACCAGTGGTGCGCAGCTTCGCGTTTACTGCTCTTGCCCCAACCACCCGCCAATTGACACCGGCCAGCTCGGTTGAATTCAGCTATGTGTTGACCAATACTGGCAACTTCACCGATACCTTTATCATCACCCCGCCAAGCAGCACGACGCCTGCTTCTAGCTTGTCATTTGCGGTAACACCGGCCAGTAGCTTTACACTGACCGCCGGGGAATCACGCCCGATCACCCTCACCGTTACCGCTGGCGCCAGCGAGCCGGTCGGCTTCTACAACTTTACCGTCCAAGCTGGTGTCACCGGCGGCGCTAACCCGCCGGCCAACCAGACCGCTACCGGCACGGCACAAGTCATCGGCGGCGGCACACCGGTCTTTGTGGGTAGCCCACTGGTGGCTCCCAACCCGGTTGATCCCGGTGCAACGGCCACCATCACTGTCACTGTGCGCAACGGCGGCAACGCGCCAGCGCCGTTTGACTTCGAGCAAACCTTGCCTGCCGGCTGGAACCTTGTAGGCAGTAGTACCACCTGCCCCTCGCCGGTGCCGGCGAATGGCAGCACCTGCACCTATACCCTGCAAGTGGGAGTGCCGGCGACTGCCGATGGCGGCGATACGCCGGTCGAAGTGCGCGCAATTGCCCGCAATGGCGGCCAGACCCCGCCGGCACCCGATAGCACGGCGAGTACGACCGCCACGGTGACGGTAACGACAATCCGCAATCTGAGCTTCGCGCCTACCCCGCTCAATGCCAATGCCAATCCGGGGGCGACCGTTACCTTTACACATACCTTGACTAATACTGGCAACGCACCTGACCGGTTCATCCTGAACCTCAGCGGATTGCCCAGTGGCTGGACGGCAACGGTCGACCCGGTAACGACGCCAGTCCTCGCCCGTAACGCTACCATCACTGTGACGGTACAGATTACGGTTCCGACCGGCATCGCCGCTGGCACGATAGCGACAGCTACCACCCGCGCCACGTCACAAGGCAACCCGGCGGTCAGCGCCGAGGTGGTTGATAGCGTTACGGTCAACAGTGTTGACGGGGCTGAGCTCTCGGCAGGCACAACTGCTAACAGCGTACCGGGAGGAACGGTCGTCTTTACGCATACCCTGCGCAACAACGGCTCATCAACGATCGCTTACGACTTGATCGCGCGCAGCGCCGATCTAAGTTGGCCAACACCTGCCGTCACGCCAGCGACCACTGCCGTCTTGGCGCCGGGCAATACAATTGTGGTCACGGTGACAGTGACTGTCCCGGCCAGCATCCCACCCGGCACGAGCAACACGATCACGGTGGAAGCGCGGGCTGCCGGCGGCACATTATTGTTAGCCAGCGCCGAGAATATCGTCCAAGTTGGTGCGCTGCGCGACGTGTTGCTCGAACCAGCGCGGAACGTGATGGCGTTACCGAACACTACGACGGTGATTACCCATACGGTGCGGAATATCGGCTTTAGCGCCGACACCTACACCATCACCGCCCTCCAAGGCGATGGGCATGACGTGCGGGTCTTCCCCAATGAAGTCAATCTTGGCCCCGGCGAGAGCCGCGAAATCACCGTATTATTAACGTTGCCGGGAGGATTAGCTGCCAATCTCAACCTGAGCAGCATCCGGGTTACTGCTACTTCGCAGACCGATACTAACGTAAAGAGCACCATCTTTGACAGTGTGCGGGTTGGATTGGTCACCGGCGTCTTGCTGAGCAGTGACCGGCTGCGCGGCATTCCAGCGGGAACAAACCAGATGACCTTTAGCGGGATTGTGCTGGAAAATCTTGGCAATGATACCGACACGTTTGATCTCACTGTCAGCGGATTAGATAGCAAGTTCGGCGTCACGATCACGCCAAACGCCGTGACGCTCAACGGCGGCGCGAGCGATGTTGGGATCAACGTCACGGTCAATTTACCGCCGATCCAACCATTTGCCTTGCGCCACGATTTGGTCTTGACCGCCACCTCGCGGCGCGACCCAAGCCAACGCAGTAGTATCCGGCTCTCGATGATCTATCTCTATCGGGCAGACATCTTTGGCGAAACGGTCTTTATTCCGGTGGTGAGCCGGTAGTAACGGCAGCGAACTTTCACCAACAGAGCAATGACGATGCCACCAACCATCTTAGTCATTCACGGCCCCAACCTCAATATGCTGGGCCGGCGCGAACCGCAGATCTACGGAACGACCACACTGGCCGACATTGACGCCGCGCTGTTGGCGCGTGGCGCCGCAGCCGGCGTCAACGTGGTCTGCATTCAATCCAATCACGAAGGGGAGCTCGTCGATGCCATTCAGACGCACGGCTGGGATGCGCTCGGCATCATTATCAATCCGGGGGCGCTGACTCATTATGGGTTATCGTTGCGTGATGCGTTAGCGATGCTCTCAGCGCCGATCATTGAAGTTCACTTATCAAATGTCTACCAACGCGAAGCCTTCCGCCACACCTCGGTAATCGCGCCAATTGCACGCGGCCAGATCACCGGCCTCGGCTGGCGCGGCTATATGCTGGCGCTGGAATGGCTGCTCGCCGAACGATTGCCGGAAAGTGGGGCAACGCAGGGGTAAATGGCAAGGCGCAAAGAGCAACGACAGCTCTTTGCGCCAACCACCAACGCTACGCCGCCAAGCCAAGGCTACGCTTCTTTTCCTCGACATCAATCCCGTGCAAGCGAGCCAGATTCAGACCAAGAATCTTCTTCTTAGCCTCTTTGGTTAACTGGCCGCAGCCATACCCTTGCACAATGTCTTCGGGCAGTTCAAACTCCCAGAACGCCTTGAGCGCGCCACGCGGATGCCAGATCGGCGACTCGCCGCCGTAGATAATCTTGTCCTCGCCGCACCAGAAGAGCAGCTTGGCCATCGTCTCGGCAAACACCCGCGGCGAACGGACGACAAAGTTGACAGTGGCGGCAATAGAAGCGTACAGGTTGGGATAGCGCACCAACTGCCAGCAAATCTCATCGATGAAGGGCAAACCAACGTGGAAGATGATAAAGTTAATGTCGGGGAAGTTGGCCGCCGCGCCATCCATATCCCACGCTTGGGTATGCTCCACCGGCTGCGGGCCGAGCGGCACCCCTTTGTGAACGCCAATGATGTTGACCCCTAACTCAAGCGCCTTCTCGAAAACGGGGAACGCCACCCGCGGGTCGTCCATCCGCCATGGGAAGGGCTGGCCATAATCGTAGCGTACATTGTAGAGCTTAAAGGCTTTCGCGCCATACTCCTTGACCTGAATCTCCATCAGATCAAGCGCCTTTTTACCCTCAAGCGGATTAACCGATCCCCAAAAGACTGCCCGGTCAGGATAACGACGAGCCATCTCAGCGCAGCGTTCCCACGAAGAGAGGCCATCTTTGAATAGATCAGTGAGCGGCAGCGGTTGCGCGACGATCATGTCGGTTGGGCTCTCGTCGAAGACCATGCGGGCAATCTCATCGACATGCCACTCGCGCATATACTCTTCGCGGCTGAGCGTCTTCTCGCCGGGGGCATTGAGCACTTGGTGGAAGGCGTAGAGATGCTCGATAAACATCTCGCCGGGCTTGCCGAAGGCATTCGACTTATCGAAGTTAAACACGTGACAAACGCCGTCGAACACAAACGCATCATCAATCATTGCGCACCCTCCTGCTGCATCTTACGCATGCGCGCCTCACGCAGCGGCAACAACTGCTCGAGCGGCAAGCGCAGCCGCTCGCGGGCCAAGGCCGACATCCGTTCGGGAGACCACGGCGTATCCCACGTAATATTGACCTGCACCTGTTCGACACCGGGCAGCGTCTTGACCTCCTCTTCCATCATCTGCAGCAGATGCCACGCAAACGGGCACCAGCCAGTTGTAAGGATGATATCGATATCAACCTGTGGGCCATTGATCCGTATCTGCTCGACAAGGCCCATATCCACCACACTCACCTGCCGTTCTTTGCAGCATGGATCGTAGCATTGGCGCAGCACGGCCATCACGTCATCGTGACCGATTCCAGCGGTTGTGGTATCTGCCATTGACACCTCCTAACAAAGACACGGAAAGAGCACACCGTTCTTGAGTCAACGCCGGAGAACGACGAAGGCGAAGAGGCGCTGCGTTGCGACTGCATTCAAGAAGTAAGATCTAGAATGAATATATCAAATACCTGAAATGAATGCAAGGCATTTGCAAGGTAACGGCGCGGAAATGTGCTATGTTTGGTTGCTTATTTTTGGCAGATTGAAGAGTACAAGCCACCGTAGAGTTGGCGCCACAATAAGCTGCTCGATGCCAATACACGACCGTTTCGGCATTTTTGCCCTCGATATACCGAAGCGCCAGAATCACCCATCAGCAATCAGCACCAACACTATTGGACACAATCGGCCAAATTATGGTAGGATACAGCAGACTTATAAACGGCGAGGAAGCGTACTATGGGTCATCAAGAACACCGTCAGGCGGCAGCGACGCAGACTGCCTCAATTCCGTGCGCGGTACTGACGATGAGCGATAGCCGCACCGAAGCAACCGACGAGAGTGGTCGCTACATCTGTACGGCGCTGACGCAAGCTGGTCACAATGTGGTACAATATGCCGTGGTGCGAGATGAGCCGGCGCAAATCGTCGAGATGGTGCGTCGTTTTGCCGCTGAAGGGTGCAAAGTGATTATCACCAATGGCGGCACCGGCATTGCCCGGCGCGATAGTACCTTTGAAGCGATTGACGCCTTGCTGGAAAAACGATTGCCCGGTTTTGGCGAACTGTTTCGCATGTTGTCATTTGCCGAGATCGGGCCAGCAGCGATGCTCACGCGCGCAACCGCTGGCGTCTTCGGCAGAACGCTCATCTTCTGCCTGCCCGGTTCGCCCAACGCGGTTCAGCTCGGGATGAACCGCCTCATCTTGCCCGAATTGGCGCATCTGGTCTGGGAAACTGTGCGCTAATCGCCATTTTCTGTTATAGTATGAGCGTTATCGCAAAAAGCCGTTCTCTTCGTAGCTGTGAGAAGGAGCCAGAGAACCCATGACGTCAGTAGAAGCCTTCCGCGGCCTGTACTATCCTAATAAGATCGGCCGACTCTGCTTCCTGTCGCTGGAGGAAGTCATGGGTCAGAACGGCGTGAAGGCCCTGCTCCGGCTTGCCGATCTGCAACAGTACATCGACGCCTACCCGCCGAACGACCTCAAGCGCGAATTTCCCTTCGAAGCCATCTCGAAGTATTCGGTGGCGCTCGGCACGATGTACGGGCCGCGTGGAGCGCGCGGCCTTGAGTTGCGCGCCGGGCGTGTCGCCTTCTCGCTTGGTCTGAAGGAGTTCGGTCCGCTGCTTGGCATGGCTGATCTGGCATTGAAACTTATGCCGATCACCATGAAACTCAAGATCGTGCTGAACGCCACCGCCCAAACATTTGACCGCTTCTCCGACCAGTCGAGCCATGTTGAGGAAGAGCGCGGACGGTTCGTATACCACATCACCCGCTGCTCGAACTGTATCACGCGCCCTGAGCCGGGTCCGGTGTTTTACATCGCCCGCGGCATTCTCGAAGAGGCGACCGCATGGGTGAGCGGTGGCCGCCGCTTCTCGGTCGAGCAGATCTCGTGCATGGGGCAAGGTAATTGCTCGTCGTGCGCCTTCGCCATTGGGAAGGATCCGCTGGAGTAAGCGTATGCTGCGCTGGCTGCTCTTGAAGCTGATTCGCTTCTATCAGGTCGCGATCTCGCCGTGGACGCCGCCGAGCTGTATCTATACTCCCACCTGCTCGCACTACGGCTATGAAGCGATCAAAAAGCACGGCGCGCTCCGCGGCGGTTGGCTGACAATTAAACGGATCGCACGCTGCCATCCCTTCGCCCGCGGCGGTTACGATCCGGTACCGTAACGCAGAGCTGAGCGCCGCGATGTTCGCGGCGCTCTACTTTTACTGTTGCGCGCAACTTTTTCTGTCGCACTGTCGTCTATATTATCAGCCAGTTCGCCGCTGCGATTCGGCAGCGCGCCTATGACGCCCTACCGGCGTCAGGAGTAGCAAACCGGTGGCTGAACCATCTCGCGAGACGATTGTGCGCGCCCAACAAGGCGACCAACAGGCGTTAACCGATTTGATCATCGGTCAGCAACATTATGTGTATAGCATTGCGATGAGCGTGCTGAAGAACGCTGACGATGCCGCCGATCTGACCCAAGAGGCGTTTATCCGGCTCTTCCGCGCCTTGCCCCAATACAACGGCGAGAGCCGGTTTACCACGTGGCTGTACCGGCTGGTGGTCAATCTGTGCCGCGATGAATTGCGCCGGCGCGGGCGGCAAGCGCCGATTGTGCCTCCCGCTGCCGATGACGAAGAGCTCGATGCGCTGCATACCGTGGCTGACCCTGACCGCTGGGTCGATCCGGCTCAATCGCTTGATGTGAACCAGTTGCGGCTTGAAGTACGCCGCGCGCTCGAACAGCTCGAACCACATTACCGGTTGGTGCTGACGTTATACTATTTTGAGGATCTCAAGTATACGGATATTGCCGAGATTCTTGACCTGCCCCTCAATACCGTGAAGAGCCATATCCGGCGCGGCAAAGAGCGCCTTGCGCAATTGTTGCAGACGAATGAGCCACCAGCAACCCGCGCCGTGAATCAGCCGGCTCCGAAACCGGCTGATGATCATCAGTTGCTGCGGATTACGCCGCTACGCCTGCTACCGGGGTGGGGAAGGAGGTGAGTTATGTCTACGCCAATGCCAACACCACCGCCAGAAGAGCTGCTCGATGCGGCGCTCCGCCACGAATTGCGCTGGGAGGCGCCGCCTGAATTAACGCACCGGCTGCTGCAATTGGTGCCAAATGCCGCACCTAGCCCTGCTCCGGCTGCTGCGCCGCTGTCGCGTTGGCGCTTCTATCTCGCGATTGGGCTGATTGCGCTTGCAGTGCTGGTTTCGATGGTTGGCGCTGCCTATCTCTATCAGATTGTCTGGTTTCAGCTTGGCGCCGGCTCGCTGATCGCGCAATTGGAAGCGTTGCCTGCCCGTCTCTTGCAGTCGCTGTACGAAACCATTCCCTTTGCCCGCGAAGCCGTCAGCATCGCCGCCCTCATCCGTGACCAATTGCATTGGGTCTTGCTGGCGCTCGTGCTGTGGATTCTGCTTGATACGTGGCAGCCTGAACTGCGACCGATCGGTAGCAGAAGATCGTCCTCGTAGATGCTGAGGGGCGGGTTTGACACCCGCCCCTTTCCATCCTTCTACCCTCCTGCCGGCGCTTTTTCATGCCAGAGATATGTCGCCCACGGTTCCGCCGGATAGACGCGCTGCGGTCGTAATGGGTTGATCCGCGCATTGAGCATTGCGCCGCGCCGGAGATTGGGCAATCCAGTCTCCTCGACCAACCAGTATGCGCGCGCTTCGTAGGGGCGCTGAGCCGGCGGATAGACCCACAGCGTCAACTCCACTTCGACCGCTCGCATCAAGATGGCTCGCTTATACGAACCAACCATCTCCACCTTCAACAGCTCAGCGCGTACCGGCACTGAAGTGGCTAAATCGCGATCAATGGCCTGCCGGATCGCCGCATAGCGCCGCTCGAAACGGCGAACGGCAGTATGCACCGGCGGGATCAAGAGCAACGATGTGCTGATAATGGCATACGGCAACATCTGTTTCAGATCGAGGCGCTGTTCATCGCCATTGACCGTGCGACAGCGAAAATGCAACACGCCTTCGCTTCGATCAGGCTGCAATTCGCCCACACAGATGAACGGGCCGATGACGCGAGCTAAATCGGGCATAAAAACAAGACCAGTCGTGCCGCAAATGAAGCCAAGCAGCAGACTAAGTGCGATCCGGGCCAGCATAGGGGCGCTCCTCTGGCGGAATGGGTAACTAACCAACGATAGCGCAGGTCGTTGCCCGCAGCAGCGAGGGTGAAAGGGCAGCAGCGAGGAGGGCTGCACCGACCGCATCGTTATGTCAGATTGTAGCACAAGACTCGGACCAGACACAACGGAATTATTTGGCATGTTGTTGCTGGCCCAAGAGCCGCTCGATGCGCTCAGCCAACCGGCGCAGACTGACCGGCTTGGCTAGATAATCGGTTGCACCGGCTAGCAAGCAACGCTCACGATCACCCGGCATCGCCAGCGCAGTGACGGCAATAATCGGGGTGGCAGCATACATCGCTTGCGCGCGTAATTGCCGTATCGCTTCCAACCCGTCCATTTCAGGCATCTGAATATCCATGATGATCAGATCAGGCTGCCATTCCGCAACCACCTGCAATGCCTCTCGCCCATTGCGCGCCACCTGCAACTCATAGCCACACGCCGTTAGATATTCGCTCATCGTGGCGAGATTGAATTCGTTGTCTTCAGCCAGTAAGAGCTTAGCGCCTAAGCCGCGGCGCAGTGTCAGCGCGGGTGTTGGCCGCGGCGAGAAGGTGATTTGGCTCAAGGCGCGCCGAACCGATGCTCGATCAACCGGCTTCGCCACCCATGCCACCGCGCCGGCTGCCAACGCTTGTTGGGACTCCTCTGGCGCCACGATAGCGATCGCCGGAATGTGCCGTAAGCGCGGATTCTGTTGCAGTTCAGCCAGAACATCCCATCCCGCTCTATCAGCCATGAACAGATCAAGCACAATCAGATCAGGCTGCGTGTTTAACGCTTGCGCAATCGCACTATCACGCTGGAGCGCAAGGGCCGGCTGGATCTGCTGGTCTTCAAGGTAGCGGGCCAATTGATCGGCTATGGTGATCGATTCGGTGATGATCAACGCCACCCGCATTGGCGGCAGCTCGCCGTCATCTGTCATTGTCGCGATCGCATGCATCACCGGCTGGTAGGGCAACGTTACCGTAAACTCACTGCCTTTCCCCAGCTCGCTGGTGACTGCAACGCTCCCACCGTGCAAGTCGGCAAGCCGGCGCACCAGTGCTAACCCCAAGCCGCTGCCTTCGTGTTGGCGGCTGAGGCTGCTATCGAGCTGCACAAACGGCTGGAAGAGGTATTGCAACTGTTCAGGCGCAATACCAATACCGGTATCGCTCACCGTAAAGGCAATCGTGCCTTGGTTCGCATCGGTCGCAACGCGCAACTCCACCGAACCGCCGTCGGGCGTGAACTTGACCGCATTGCTTAACAGATTAACTAGTATCTGCTTGAGCCGGCGCGGGTCAGCCAAAAAGCGAGCGTGCGGGTTGTCGAGTTGGAGCGATAGACGGATGCGTTTCTTGTTGGCCTGCTCTTTGATAAGCGCAATGCTCGCCTCACACAGATCGCTCACCGCGACAACCTCTCTGCTGATCTCCATCCGCCCCGCTTCGATCTTGGCCAAATCGAGCACATCATTGATCAGGGCCAACAAATGGCGGCCACTCGCCTCAATCGCCCGCACAGCCGCCTGCTGCCGCTCGTTGAGCGGGCCGCGCAACTCTTCTAACAGACTCTCGCTGAGGGCAAGGATCGCGTTCAGCGGCGTGCGCAGCTCGTGGCTCATATTGGCGAGGAACTCATCTTTGGTGCGCACGGCCCGCGCCAGTTCAGCATTGGCCCGGCTCAATTCGGCGGTGCGTTCGGCCACACGCCGCGCAAGCAGATCGCGTTCGGCCTGCAAGGCTAACTCAGCCATGCGCCACGCCGTCACATCACGCACAATCGCAATCGCCTCATCGCCGGCAAGACTAGCCTTGATGCGCGCTTCAAAGAAGCGTTCGTGATCGTTGATTAGCAGTTGATAGGCTACGGTCTGTAATTCGCCGGTCGCAAATGCCGTGGTCAGGGCATCACGGAACTGCCCGCACAGCTCCGCCGGCAATACTTCTTCCAATGACCGGCCAAGAAACGCTTCCGGCGGTTTGAGCAGCATGGCAGTTGACGGCGCCGAAAAATCAATAAAAACACCCTGCCGGTCAAGCCGAAACACCAGATCAGGCAACGTGCTGACAATGAGATGATTGCGTTGTTCACTTGCGCGGAGCTGCGCCTCTTGCCGCCCAACCACGATGGCGAAAGCAACATCATCGGCAAGTTCTTTGAGCAAGCGCACTTCGTCAGCATCGAAAAAAGCCGGCTGACCGGCATAGAGGCTCAACGTCGCATAGACCTCGCCATCAACCAGCAACGGAAAGCTCGCCGAGGCGCGATACCCTAGCCGCAGTGCCGCTTCACGCCACAATGCCACCCGTTCATCAGTGGCAAGATTATTGACAATCATCGCTTGGCCGCTGCGCAGGGCTTGGGCCGTCGGACAGGTCGTATCTTCGCTCA
>JAUQOZ010000378.1 GCA_030550625.1 Chloroflexota bacterium
CGTGGTGGCCGGCGTGCCGCCGGATTATTTCAGCGCCACCGGCCAACGTTGGGGTAATCCGCTTTACCGGTGGGATAAGATGGCCGCAACTGGGTATCGCTGGTGGGTGGCGCGCATGCGGCAGGCGTTTACCCTGTATGACGTGCTGCGCCTCGACCATTTCCGCGGCTTTGAAGCCTACTGGGAGGTGCCGGCCAGCGCGCCGACGGCGGTTGATGGCCGCTGGATGCCGGGGCCGGGGGCTGACTTGTTCAAGACATTACAGGCTGAATTGGGTGATCTGCCAATCATTGCCGAAGACCTTGGCCTGATTACGCCGGAAGTAGAAGCGCTGCGGCTCGCGTTTGACCTGCCCGGCATGAAGGTCTTGCAGTTTGCGTTCGGCGACGACGCAACCAATCCGTACTTGCCACATAACTACACCGCGAATTATGTTGTCTATACCGGCACACATGATAACGACACGAGTGTGGGTTGGTTTGCGACGCTCGATGCCAACACCCGCGCCGCCGTGCTGACCTACCTTGGCCGCAATGAGCAGACGGTTGATATTGCGTGGGATCTGATGCGGCTGGGGTTGATGTCGGTCGCCAATTACGCGATTACGCCGTTGCAAGATGTGTTGCGACTGGGTTCGGAGGCGCGCATGAATACCCCCGGCCGGTTAGGCGGCAATTGGGCATGGCGCTGTGCGGCAGAGGCATTGAGTGAAGAGTTGGCGCACCAATTACGCAGCCTCACCCGCGCTTACGGCCGGCTTCAACCGGCAAAAACCTGACCGTCTTCGATGCGAAAGCGGCGGGCGGCGGCGAGAAAATCGGCGCTGAAATCGCTCAGATCGGTGGCGGTGAGCAGCGTCTGCTGGCCGGGACGCTGGATGAGGTCGAGCAGGTGCGCGCGGCGTTGAGCATCGAGTTCGCTCAACACATCATCGAGCAGCAACACCGGCGCATCGCCGCCGCGCTGGCGCATCAACTCGGCCTCGCCGATCTTGAGTGCCAGTGCGATCGAGCGTTGCTGGCCGCGCGATCCATACCGGCCCAGATCGATCCCGGCAACGCGAAAGATGAGGTCGTCACGGTGCGGGCCGCAGAGGGTCTGGCCACGAGCGATCTCATCGGCTCGCTGAGCCGTGAACGCGAGCCGCAGCCGCTCGGCCAAGCCGCCGGCATCGCGCGCCACCCCAAGATCGCAACTCGCTTCATATTCGATCTGCACCTCGTGCTCGCCGCCGCTGATCGCGCGATAGAGCGGGCCGGCCAAGGCGCCCAATTCAACCACGGCCCGTAACCGCTCGGCCAACAGATAGCCGCCGGCAGCAGCCAGTTCTTGATCCCAAAAGGCTAATTCGGCATCGACATTGCGCGGCAGCCGGCGTTGTTCGCGCCATGCGCGCAGCAAGCTGTTGCGCTGGAGCAGAATCTTTTGGTAGTGGGCCAAGGTGCGCACATAGTGCGGATCGAGCTGCGAGAGCGTAATGTCAAGGTAGCGCCGCCGTTCGGCGGGCGGGCCATCAACCAGCGTCAGATCGGCGGGGGTAAACAGCACCACCCGCAACTGGCCAATCAGATCAAGCGCCCGCGCTGGCCGCTTATCGATTCGCACCAACTTCTGCGCACCATTGACCGGCTGGCCCTCATCATCGATGCGGCGCTGCACCAGCACCTCGAGCCGCACCGGTCCAATCCGGCGCTCGACGTCGGCGGCAATGCGGGCAAATGGCGGCGTGCCCGCTTCACCGACTGCATCCCAACGCACCAATTCCCGATCGCTGCTGAGCCGGGGCGAACGAGTCGTAGCGAGATAAAAGATCGCTTCGAGCAGGCTCGTCTTGCCAGCAGCGTTGGGGCCGTACAAGAGAATCGTCGCCGGCGGCAAGGCCAGATCCTGCCGCCGGTAATTGCGGAAATCGCGCAGTGAAAGATGATGGACGTACATACGCAGGAGCGGGCTACACCCGCGCACCGAGACGCAAATCGCGCAAGGCGCGCAGATTGGCGCAGCCGCTACAGAACATCGCCACCCGCAGCTCGCGAATAAATGCGCTCAGGCCTTCGACCACCGCGTCAGCGCCGCGCTCGTTGATCGCATCGAACAGGGCCGGGCGAGCGGTGCCGGCCAGATCGGCCCCTAACGCAATCGCCTTGGCGACATCAACACCACTGCGCACTCCGCCTGAAGCGATCAGGGTCACATCGGGCAGGGCCGCGCGCACCTCGCGCACGCACTCAGTGGTGGGCAAGCCCCAGTCGGCAAACGCACCCGCCACTCGGCGGCCAGTATCGTTGGGTTGGCGGAAGCGTTCCACCTCGCTCCAACTAGTGCCGCCAGCGCCGGCCACATCGATAATCCGCACGCCGACCTCGTAGAGCCGGATCGCGTCGGCAGCGCCGATCCCGTTGCCGACTTCCTTCACTATCACCGGCACTTCCAACCGGCGGCAGACCTCTTCGATCTTAGCCAGCAACCCTTTGAAATTGACGTCACCTTCCGGCTGAACCGCCTCTTGCAGCGGATTGAGGTGCAAAATCAGCGCATCGGCCTCGATCATTTCGACCGCGCGGCGGCAATGATCGACGGTAAAACCATAGTTGAGCTGCACCGCGCCGACATTGGCTAGCAGTGGAATACGCGGCGCGACCCGGCGCACCTGATAGGTGCTAGCGAGACGCGGATCCATGACTGCGGCCCGCTGCGAGCCAACCCCCATCGGCAGGCCGAGATGCTCGGCGGCTTCGGCTAGCGCAAGATTGATCTTTTCGGCGCTGGCGGTGCCGCCGGTCATCGAGCTAATCAGCAATGGTGCGGCAATTTGCTTGCCGAGAAAGGTGGTACGGGTGTCAACCTCGTTAAGATCGAGTTCGGGCAACGCGCGGTGGGGCAGACGATAAGCGGCGAAACCGGTGACGACACCCTTGGCAGCGACATCTTCATTTAGCACAATCCGAATGTGATCAACTTTGCGCGATTCGGTTTTGTCATCACCGGGCATAGGGAACTCCTGAGGCAAACAAGGGGGAAGGAAACCGGCAATTTCACCCCTTTAGAGCGATCATACCAACAAACAAGAGGTGAGTCAAACGAGGGAGTGGGGAGTGGGCAGTAGGGAGTTGGGACACAAAGTGATACAATCGGCTACAATAGCCTCAGTGTCCGCTAGCGTGGCATTATCATCGTGAGGAGAATATGGCGTCTACAGCCACCGTCGTCATCTGTGGAGCGGGAATTGCCGGGGTTGCGCTGGCTCATCAATTAGCGGTGACGCATGGTTGGCGCGAGGTGGTGCTGGTCGAAGCCGGTGATCCGCTGGCGCTGACCAGCGATAAATCAACCGAATGTTACCGC
>JAUQOZ010000298.1 GCA_030550625.1 Chloroflexota bacterium
AGTGTGGCTTGTTTTCCAGCGACTGCGCAGACTTTGGTGCATTCGAGAAGCTAGTGATGGATATCAGTGCCGCTGTTGATCGCGGTTACTGCGCTGCACCAAACAGCGGCGCAGCGCTTTCGATGATAGCTACATGAAACACCTTCATACCGATCGTTCGGATCGACCCGAAGGTGTTTTAAGGCTTTTTGGTGATGGTGCCGGAGACGGGACTCGAACCCGTAAGGGGTTTCCCCCAGCGGTTTTTAAGACCGCAGCGTTTGCCATTTCGCCACTCCGGCAAACTCGCATTTTCCCTATTATAGCAAATTTGGGCGAACCGATGGCATAGCCACGCGTGGATCGCTCTATGCCCTGAGCGGAAACTGCGCTCGATCGGTTGGTTACGCTCAGTCCAGTTACAAATATGTTGACCTCATTGCGGCTGCAAAAAGTCTCCAGCGCACCAACCTTCGATCCCGGCGCTGCGTACCTGCCACCACACCCGGCCATCACGCTCCACCGGGCCGCCGATAATCTCGACCTGTGTGCCCGGCGCTAACACCAGCAACACCGGAATATCAGCGCCAAGTCCGGGTTGCGCGCGCAAATTCAGCGCCGGAATGCCTTCACTGACGACTGCTGTGCGCCCGATCGCCAAGCCCTCTGGCAATGGCGATGGCGCAACTGTCGCTGGTGGATTAGCGATCTCGGTTGCGAGCGGCTCTCCGCCCGGCGCCGCTGGAGTCTGCGCTATGGCAGGCAATTCGGTGGGGGCCGGCGATAGATTGACAATTGGGGCAGTAGGCGGTGTCACTGGCGCCGGACTTTGCAGGCTGAGCGCGATTGCTAGCCCGATCACAAAGATGCTGACGATAATCAGGGTTGGCGCGACCCAACCCGGCACTAACGGCCCGCGTGGCGTCTCTTCATTAAACGCGCGATTGCCCAGAGCACGAATGCGACGCTCTTCATCATAGGCGGTATGGCGGTCGCGCAACCGCACCCGCACCGGCTCGTCATCGGGCAAGGCGGTCTGCGCGCGCATCGGTTGGGTTGCGCGCTGGCGAGGCCGTTCCGTTTCAGTGGTGGGCAGTGCCTGCACGCCATAGCGCGGCAACAGCATGACGGCGAGTCGCTGATAGGCGGCCAGCGTCTCGCCAGTGACCGCGAGATGTTCACCACGGGCAATCCGCCCACGCAACCGGTGCAGGCGCTGCACTGCATCCACCTCTTCGGCGCTGAGCGGCAACCGGTCAAGGGCCTGCATCGCGGCCAACACGCCGGCAAACGGGCCGAGCGCCGCCGGCGAATTGATGCGCAACAGGTGGGCGCGCAGCGCATCTTCGATAGCGCCGTGAATGCTGAGCAACGCCAGTTCAGGCACCTCACGCCGCGCCCGCGCCAGTGTATACTTCTCGCGCGCCGACTCGAGCAAGGTGAGCGGGTTCAGCGTGGTTGACTCATCCCCTGTCAGCGTCATCCGAGTTCTGCCTCTAACAATTCACGCACCCGCTGCGCGTTGGCCTGCCCCTTCGTGGCCCGCATCACCATCCCGACCAGAAATTGAATGGCGGTCGTTTTGCCCTTGCGGTACTCGGCAATCGCTTTGGCCGCCTTCTCATCGGCCAACGCAGCCCGCACCGCTGCCAACAACGCGCCATCATCGCTAATTTGGGTCAGGCCCCGCTCGGCCACCAGCGCCGCCGGATCAGCGCCGGTTGCGAACACTTCTTCAAACAGTTGCTTGGCCACCGCGCGCGTAATCGTCCCGCTTTGCACCAGATCGATCAGTGTCGCCAGCCGGTTCACCGGCATACGGTCGATCAACGCCGTCGCCGGCTCGCCGCGATCCTTCAACAAACGAAAACCTTCGTTGAGCACCCAATTGGCCACTTCCTTCGCCCCATCGGGCCGGTTGACCGTTGCCACCGCCGCTTCGTAATAATCGGCAATCGCCCGCTCTTGGGTGAGCAGATCGGCGTCTTGCCAAGAGAGGCCATGGGTAGCCATCAAGCGGGCGCGGCGCGCGTCGGGCAATTCGGGCAACTCAGCCTTGCGGGCGGCGATCCATTCTGGCGCCAGCACCAACGGCGGAATGTCAGGTTCAGGGAAGTAGCGGTAGTCGTGGGCATACTCTTTCGAGCGCTGGCCCTCGGTGCGGCCTAAATCCTCGCGCCAACCGCGCGTCTCTTGCTCGACCACGCCACCTGATTCGAGCACGCGGATCTGCCGCTCGATCTCATACGCCAGCGCCCGCTCGACGAAGCGGAACGAGTTGATGTTCTTGATCTCGACCTTGGCGCCAAACCGATCTGTGCCAGCCGGACGCACACTGACGTTCGCGTCGCAGCGCAACGCCCCCTCTTCGAGATTGCCGCTGTTGGCTCCGATCCAGACCAAAATCTGGCGGATCTTCTCAAAGGTCAGCCGCGCCTCCTCTGGCGTGCGGATATCGGGGCGGGTGACGATCTCCATCAGCGGCATCCCGCTGCGGTTGTAGTCGATCAACGATGCACCGTCGGGACTATGAACCAAGCGACCAGTATCCTCTTCGATGTGGAGCCGCTCAATCCCGATCCGGCGCACTTCACCGGCGGCGGTGCGAATCTCAATCGCGCCGTCGCTGCACAGCGGCTCATCGTATTGGGTAATCTGAAAGCCCTTGGGCAAGTCGGGGTAAGGGTATGACTTACGGGCGAAGATCGAGCGTTCGTTCACCCGGCAACCTAGCGCCAACCCGCACAGTGCGGCCAATTCGACGGCGCGGGCGTTAAGCACGGGCAGCGCGCCGGGCAAGCCAAGGCTCACCACCGAGACGCGGGTATTGGGTGGCGCGCCGGCGTAATCGGTGCTGCAACCGTCGAACATCTTCGAGGCAGTGAGCACATGGGCATGAATCTCAAGACCAATCGTGGCGATATATTCAGGCATAGACTTCCTCGCGCAACATCACCTTGCCCTTATTGTACTCGGTTTTCGGTGATGCTGCGCGAAAGAGGTCGCGACACCGTTATTCTGGATCGATGCCCAACTCGCGCAGGCGCGCTGCCAGCCGTTCGGCGCGTTGCCGCTCTTGCTCAGCCCGTTGCCGCTCTTGCTCGGCTTGGGCTTGCAACTCGACAAAACTGACGAATGGCCGCCCATCGGGCCAATACATCTGGATGCCATCGGCAGTGCGGCTGAACTTCACCCCTAGCCGCGGGCTGACCCAGCCATCGAGTTCGGGAATGACCCGCAACCGGCCATCGATCCGCTGCCATCCACTCATATCCCCGGTGTCAGGATCGTACAGATAGTACTCTTCGACCCCATAGATATCGTAAAACTCCAGCTTGGCCGCCATTTC
>JAUQOZ010000036.1 GCA_030550625.1 Chloroflexota bacterium
CCGGCATTGAGTCGTGATCTGATCACCTCACCACTGTATGCATTTCACTACCTCAAGCGCGGTCTGCGCAACGCTCAGCGCGAGCTTGCTTCAGAACCACAGACAACGGCGTATCTCACGATGGTCGAACAGTATCTGAATGGGAGGGAAACGATGTCACATGCGCGGGAATTGGTTAACCGCTATCGGCGTTTCTACCGCCATCAAAGCGGACGGCTGAACAGTAACACGATCTTGCGCCCGATAAGCGAGGCGGCTAAAGCCCTCTTGGTGGCCGACCTGCGCCTTTTCAACGACGAAGAGTCGCTAGTGGAAGCCGTGCGCGGCCGGCTAGTGAAGTTCATCGATCGGGTCAGAAACGACCGTGCTGATGGGACATTCCCCGGCTGGCTGTATGAAGGCGTTGATATCCAGCAAGCGGTCGCCGACGCCATCGACGACTTCGCCCGTTATTTTGTGCATGACATTTTCTACGGCGTCTTCAAAGGCGATCGCGCCGCCTTGGCGGGCAAGCAGCTCAACCTGCTCAAGAATGCCTGTGAGGTGGTCTATATGGACGAGCAGCGGCGTGAATGGCGTGAGCGTAACCTCCCGCCAGAGGATAAGGTCAGCGATGCAGCGGAAGCATAACGATCCGCGCCACCGTATGGCTCATTTCGGGTCAAGACACCTGTGACATATTGTTAAGGAGGCACAATCACTATGCTCAATCGCGATTTCTTCCCCAAAGCGGTTCCTGCGCGCCCGACCGGCCACTACGCTCACATCATTCTGTTGCGTGAAACCGAGTCGTATGCGCTCTTCCAGACTGATGGCGAGTTGAATACGGCACGCGTGCCAGCCGGCACGAAGCCGGATGACGGCATTATCACCCGCATCACCATGTTCAAGCGCAAACAGACGACGCCAGAACGGCTGGTCGGGCGCGAGCTATTGCGGCGCTACGGGTTGATTGCAGAAGACAAGACCAAGAAAACAGACGATATGCCCTTCTGCGACTACAATGTCGATTTCTGCAAGCAATGCCCTGACTGCATCGCCTACGGCTTTGCCATTGGCGATGCCGGCTCAGAGAAATCAAAAGTCTACAGCGACACCGCCTATAGCCTCACGGCTTTTGAATACAGCCATGAAGCATTCACGCTCAACGCACCATACGAGAGCGGTACAATGAGCCGGCAAGGTGAAGTTACCAGCCGGATCAACGAGCAAGATCATGTGCGGCCGCAAGTGATCTTTCCGGCGGTGATCGCCACCCGCGATCTCACCTTCCCCCTCTTTACCTACGTACTCAACAATGTGTTGCGCGCCCGGCGCTACGGTGCGCAGACCACTCGCACCGGCACGATGACCAATCATCTAATCGGGATCGCCCTCACCGATGGCGACATCTTCTCGAACCTATACTTTACCCAGCGCTTATACGATGCACTGCGCGAGCAAGGGATCGATCTGAGCGAGCCAGTGAATGCGCATAGCGCGCTGGCGGTAGCCGCCAATCTTGTTCCAGACCTTTTGGCCGAGGATCGGGTGGTGGTGAGTCAGTGGCTAAGCGGTGCAGAACTGGATCAATTCCTCGCCGAGACCTTCGCTGCAGATGAGACTGCGATGCAAACATTGCTCAAGGCGGCGTACAACGACAGCAAGCAATACGCACACACCTATGTGTTGAAGAGCGCAAAGGGTAAATCGTGATGACAACCCTCTATCGGTGTCAACTAATATTGCACGAGCCACTCTTCTTCGCCACCCGCGAGATCGGGCGGCTCTACGAGACTGGCCGGTATTTGCACAACTATGCTTTAGCCTACGCCCTCGGCTTTGTCGTAGCGCCATGGTTCAACCGTGAGCAGGTACCGAACTACGCCACCGATCTCGCTACGCTGCGCGATCGGGTCTATGTGACGCCGGCTGAGCCGGTGGCAGTAGATTTTCAACTCGCCACCTTCAAGTATGGTGAAGAAGTGCTGCACGTCGAGATGGCGCAAGCTACGCGCAATACGCCATCGTTTGGCCGTGCCAAAGAGTTGCGCGCCGGTTCGATCTTCCAGTTCTACGTCATTAGTTGCGAGCCGGTGCGCATTCCGCGCTGGATTAGGCTGGGCAAATGGCATAGCAAAGCGCTGGTAGAGAGCAAGGAAGTACCGGTGCGAGAGGGAGACGGGTTCTACCGCGCCGCTTGCCCGCTCAACCCGCTCGATCTTGCTCGTGACGACTTGGTCGCCTTCGATATCATCACGATGCCGCCAGCCAGTCTGGTCGCCAATGCGCGCTGCCAAGGCCGCCACTACCGGTTAGACGACGGCCTTGGCCTGCCGCTCAATATGGCCTTTAGCCAAGCCGGTCGCAAACGGTCATGAACCCATCACCAAGGTGCTGCTGGCAATATTTTTTGGCAGCAGCGCCTCCCATCACAAATTCTCGTTATCGTCAGGGAGCACCTATGACCGTCGCCGATCCTGATCTGTACGCTTTTGTCATTCAGCTCTACCCAACCGAGTCCCACCCCGCCTCCCGCCCCCTCGGTCATGGCGTACAGGCGCTCTTTCTCGACCTCGTGCGCCAGATCGATCCGGCACTAGCGGCTGCGCTGCATGCCGATGCGCCGGGCAAACCCTACACGGTGGCGATCTTGCCCACGCCGGCGCGAAATGGGCAAGTCTGGCTCCGCATCAGCCTTTTACGCACCGATCTCTTTCGTACATTTGTGCAGGCGCTGCTGCGCCAACCTGCCCGCCAAGCGACGTTACAACTAGGTAAGACCGCCTATTGCCTCGGCGATATTATCGGCACGCCGCCACCCAACGGCCACCCATGGGCCGGCTATCATAGCTTTGCCGGCCTCACTCACACAGCAACACCCACTGCAACCATCGAACTCGAATTTGCAACCGCCACCGCCATCGGGCAAGGCACCCGTCCCGACGGCAAACCACGGTTAGCCATCCTACCCGATCCCGAACTCATCTTTCCCAGCATCGCCAAACGTTGGAATGAGCTGGCGCCGCCGGAGTACCGGCTTGATCTCGAAGCAGTACGCATTGCCGCCAATGAAACCCTGCTCAGCCGGTATCACGCCGAATCGGTTGAGATTAATCTGGGGCGTGGCCCGCAAAAAGGGTTTATTGGCCGGTGCATCTACGAACTACCGCCCGATCCAGTACTCGCACGCCTGATTAGCTTGTTAGCCAGCGCCGTCTTCTTCACCGGCGTCGGGATCAAAACCGCGCGCGGCATGGGGCTCTGCCGGCAACGCAACGAGGTGGGGCGATGAATCCTTACCAAGCGCCGCCTGACTACATCCCATTGGCAATGCTCAACGC
>JAUQOZ010000176.1 GCA_030550625.1 Chloroflexota bacterium
TGCCACCCCCGGCTGGGCCAGCGCCGTCTCCGCCAGCGCAGCCATCGTTGCTTCATCACCGCCGCCAGCCGTTACCGCTGCGATCAGCAATTCGTCGTTTGGGCTGCGCCGCACCACCACATAGCGCAAAAAACCGGTATGGGCCCGAATATCGTAATCGGGCACGCCTAACTCGCCGGCGCGCCGCCATACGGCTTGCGCCGCCGCAAAAGCGGCTGGCGGGATCAAATGGCACGTCGTTAGTTCGATAACGTAATTGAACTTGCCTCGCGCTCGCAAGCCAAATCGCCCCTTCGTGGCGACGTAATCCATGCGGGTGCGGTAGGCAAACGGGTTCGGCGAGGGCACAACCTCAAACCCATCAACGCTGATCCCGCCACTCGCGTACAGTTCGCGCAAGACGGCGGCTTTCGCCGCCACTTGATCGGCATACGCTCGATCTTGAAACGCACAACCGCCGCATTCCCGCGCATGCGGGCATAATGGCGGCGTTGGCTGCCCGGCTAATGCCCGATCAACGATCGCCTTGCGCAGCGTCTTACTGGTAAATCTCATCGTAGATACTCACATCCAGCGGCGCTGCTCACGCTTTGTTTCCCCATGGCACCCGTCTTGGCCGCATCAATTCAACCCATGCCGCTGATTGCGTACCAGCGTGCTCTGCTCGCTGAGCCAACGCTGCAACGCTTCTTGCGGCGATGCCGCCACTTCCAGCTCGTGCAACTCAATCCCAATGTGTGTCAAGGTCAACGCTACCTGCGACGAAATGCCGGTTAACGTCACCCGGCAACCGAGCAAACGTAATGCCCGCACGGTCTGGGTTAGCGCGTTAGCGACCGCGGTATCAATCACCGGTACGCCGGCCACATCGAGAATCACCAGATTAACCCGCCGTTCATAAACTAGTTCGAGCAACCGGCTGGTGATCTTGCTCGCCCGCCGGCTATCGATCCCGCCCACCAGCGGCGCCAGCAACACCCCCTCAGCAATCCGCACCGCCGGCGTTTCAAGCTGGCTGACCAATTCAAGCAACTCTTGCTGGCGCTGGTTTTGCTCGGCCAGCTCGCGCCGCTGTTGCTCGATCGCCGTTGCCCGTTCTTCAATCTCCGCTTTAGCAGCTTGGGCTTGGGCGGCGTTGCGCTCGGCTTCGATCCGGGCCGTATCAAGGGCAAAGCGCGCAGCAGCAAAGGCGATCACTTGGACGGTATAACTGGCTCCGACGGCGAGACCGGCGTAGACACTATCGAACGCGCCATCAACAATATCGCGACCGAGCAGTATCACCAGCATCGCCAACCCCACCCCGACCACCCATTGCGTGTTGGTGATCGCCACGGCAAATGCTAGCGGCGTGAAGAGAACCAGTGATTCTTGCCGGAGCGGCAAACCAAAAGCTACGACTAACGCCACGCCAGCCGTGGCAAAAAAACGTGCCCCTTCCCAACCCCGCCAGTAGAGCCATGTCGCCACGCCGAAGATCGCCGAGACAATCAGGGTCAAGACGATTGTCTGTACCGGATCGCCAAAAACGATGTTTAGTAACCCGCGCACCAATGTGTAGCCGGCCATGCCGCCCATCAAGACGAAGGCGAGTGTGCGTTGATCGATTCTCACATGACCTCCTTGGTTGCTAGACGGATGGTAGTCGCTTGGCGTCAATCTCCAAACCGCTGCGCAATCGCTCGTCGCACCGCATCAATATCGGGTGGCAATTCGATTGGCGGGTTGGTGTATTGCCCGACGACATCGCGCAAAGTTCCTTCGTGATACTCCACTTTGAACCGGCTGAATTTGAGGCCGTGCGCAGTAGAAATCACGACGACCCGATCACTGCGCTTGATCTCGCCGCGTTGCACCAATTTAATCAACGCTGCTAGCGCCACACCGGTGTGCGGGCAGGCATACGCACCGGTGCGATCGGCGCGGGCCGCGGCATCGGCCAGCTCTTGTTCGGTCGCCTGTTCCACAATCCCATTAAACCGGCGCAAAATGCTGATCGCGCGATTAATGCTCACCGGATCGCCGATCTGAATGGCGCTTGCCGCTGTTGGTTGAGCTTTAATTGGCTCATACTCGCGAAACCCGGTGAGGTATGACCGGTACAGCGGGTTAGCATTCGCCGCTTGCGCGGTCACAATGCGCGGCAACCGGTTGATCAGACCGAGTTCATACATCATCAACAGACCCTTGCCGAGCGCAAAGGTGTTGCCAAGATTGCCGCCGGGAATGATAATCCAATCCGGCACTTCCCAATCAAACTGCTGCACAATCTCGATCCCAACCGTCTTTTGGCCCTCGACCCGCAGCGAGTTGAGCGAATTGGCGAGGTAGATGCCGTTGTCAGGGTTGGCCGTAATCTCGCGCACGATCCGCATGCAGCCATCGAAATCGGTATCGAGCGCCAGCACTAGCGCGCCATGCGCGACCGGTTGCACCAACTGGGCAATGCTCACTTTGCCTTTCGGCAAGAACACGATCGTCGGAATGCCGGCTGCCGCGCCATACGCCGCCAGCGCCGCCGAGGTGTCGCCCGTCGAAGCGCAGGCAATCGCCCGAATCGGCTTGCCCTCGCTGATCATCTGCTTGACCACGCTGACCAGCACGGTCATACCGAGATCTTTAAACGAGCCGGTGTGCGAATTGCCGCACATCTTGATCCAGAGGTCATCTAGCCCAAGCTCGCGCCCAAAGCGCTCGGCCCAGAAGAGGTTGGTGCCGCCTTCAAACATGCTGACCACGTTGTCGTCAGAGACAATCGGGCAAACCCACTCTTTCTTCCCCCACACGCCACTGCCATACGGCCACGTAGTGCGCATCCAACGCTCATCAAAGAGCCGTTTCCACTCTTCCGGGCTGCGTTGGGCCAGTGCGGCCATATCGTGCTGCACCTCTAACAACCCGCCTGACCGGCTGTAATACACCACCTCCGTCAGCGGATACCGCTCGTTGGGATCGTCTTGGGCGGCAAACCATGCGTGATACATTGTCATGCGCTCCTCATATAGTGCTTGCGATTGGCGGCTGAGATTGTGAACGACGCTAACAAGTTATCAGTTCTCTCATCAAAGAAGCATCCCATCTACGGCGCATTGCGCCTACGCTCAACCCTCGTAGATAAGTCGCCATTACACGTTCCCCTGTCTTTCCACACGACATCAAAGGCAAATGGGCGATTTTTTTGCTTTCTAAAGCTCCAAAATGATTGTCATGAATTTGTAATTTTCTCATATTGACAAGTTCAACCAACAAATAATTCTGCCGTCACGCTAAAAATGTTCATCTTGCTAGGTTATCGTGCA
>JAUQOZ010000193.1:0-44713 GCA_030550625.1 Chloroflexota bacterium
TACCGCGCATCTTCATCTCTGAGCTGCGCGTCGGCGATCTTTCGCCGGAAGCGGCGGCCATTATTCGCAGCTATACCGATGAAGTGACCGCTGATCCGGTTGATGCGCTCGATTTGGATGATGCGGCGCAGGTGGATGACTTCCTGCACCGTCCGCTCTGGCGCTTGCCCACGTGGGCCGATTATCAACGCTTGGCCGCCGAGAGTGAGTATGCCGCGTGGGTGATTTACAACCGCTACTACCTCAATCACTTTACGATCACGGTGCATAACTTGCCCGCCGGCTACAACACCATCGCCGATTTCAACGCCTTCCTTGAACGGCACGGCTTCAAGCTCAACGATGCCGGCGGCAAGATCAAGGTCAGCCCTGACGGCAAACTGTTGCAGTCGAGCACCGTCGCCGAGATGATCTGGGCCGAATTTGCCGGCGGCGAGCGCCACCAGATCGCAGGGTCGTATGTGGAGTTTGCCGAACGGCGTCCGCTTGATGCCTTTGCCCATCTGCCGCCGCACGAGCTGCGCCGCGAACATCGCCGCGAAGGATTTGAGGCCGGCAACGCCGATAAGATCTTCGAGAGCACCTACAGCGCGCAGACAGCCAAACGTTCTGAGGAGCGTTAAGTAGGTAGGGGCAGAGCACTGCTCTGCCCCTACCGATTACGCCAACTGGCTCAATTTCTCTTGCAAAGCCCGGTTCGATGGCTCCACCAAAATCGAACCATCGGGGAAGACGATCGTCGGCACACTCTGATTGCCGTTGTTGACCTTCACCACAAACTCGGCTGCGGCTGGATCGTGTTCGATGTTGATGTAGGTGTACGGTGCGCCGTGCTGGTCAAGCACCCGCTGAGCGCGGCGGCAATCGGGGCACCAGTTGGTGCCGTAGACGACGATAGGTTGCAGTGACATAGCCTCCTCACCAGATGTATTCCACGAATGAAGCCGCGTGAAGCGGCTTCATCATGAAGTATACCAGTATTTTGTGCGCCTGCTGTCGGTTTACGCTGCGACCGGCTCCTCTTGCGGCACCTGCTTGACAATCTCGATCTCGATCTCGATTGTCACCTCGTCGCCAACCAGTACGCCACCCGTCTCCAACGCGACATTCCACGTCAGACCCCAATCTTTGCGGTTGATCTTGGTGCTGGCGCTGAAGCCGGCGCTGATCGTGCCCCACGGCGACTTCGATTGGCCGTTGTACTCGACCTCAAGCGTTACTTCACGGGTGACGCCGCGGATGGTCAGGTCGCCGATGATGCGGCCATGGCTGTCGTCAATGACCTCAATCCGCTTGCTGGTAAACGTGATCGTTGGGTAGTTAGCGACATCGAGGAAATCAGGTGACATCAGGTGGCCGTCGCGCCGCTCGTCGCGGGTGTCGATGCTGGTCGCGTCGATGGTGACTTGTACCGACGAATTGGCCGGGTTCTGCTCATCAAAATTGACCGTGCCGTCAAACCGGCTAAAGCGGCCACGCACCTTCGAGATCATCATGTGGCGAACCGAGAAGGTAATCATCGAGTGTGAAGCGTCAATCACCCACGTCATACGGTTGTTGCTCCTGTGAGATTCAGCATATCTTGTTCACGTAACCCAGCATAACGGGTGCGCGTCAACACGAGCGTCAACAGGAGCGTGAACAGCGGGCAAGGGGTTTGAGAAATGAGAGAGACGGCCCAGCGGGCCGTCTCTGCGCTGCTGGTTGGTACGCGCTAGTTTGCCTCATCCAACGACGGCACGATCTCGTAGCGGTAGCGAATATCCACCGTGGCGCCAAGCATGCGCCAGACCGGGCAATAGCGGTCGCGTGACAACTCGATCGCGCGTTCGAGCGCCGCCGGATCGACCTCACCGGCGCAGCGGTAGACCAGCTCGATCTCGGTGTATGGCTTGGGATACTCGTCGCCGCGCACGCCTTGCGCCCGTACTTCAAGGCCGGCAACTGGCTGGCGCTTCTTGCGCAAGATGCTGATGACGTCCATCGCTGAACAACCGGCCAACGCCATCAGTACCGTCTCCATCGGCGAAGGGCCGGCAAGATCAGTATTGCCTTCGTGCGGGCTATCGAGTTCGATCGGGCGGCCCGAATTGGCCACGGCGGTAAAATGGAGACCTTCGCGCAGGCGGACGCTGGCGTTAATGACTGCTCCCATACACAACCTCTCAAGGTAGGCGGCGAATTGGCAGGCAAACCGGCATTGCCGCCGATCTTGCCGCTTCCAGTATAGCACTCCGGGTTATAATGCAAAAAGGGCAGGCCAAATGGCCGCAGGGAGAACAGGGCGTATGGACTACGATTACATCATTGCCGGCGCCGGCGCCGCCGGTCTCAGTCTGGCCTATCACCTTGGGCAGAGCGCACTGGCCGAACACTCGATCCTCTTGATTGACCCTAACCAAACGCGGCGGAATGATCGCACGTGGTGCTTTTGGGAAGTGGGCCGCGGCCCGTTTGAAGCGGTCGTGTCGCGGCGTTGGGATCATCTCTGGCTCTACGATGAGCGCTGGTCGGCACGGCTAGCGATTGCGCCGTACCAGTACAAGTTGATACAGGGCATTGACTTTTACCGGTTTGTTGACGACTGGATGGCGAGCCGCCCGCAGATTACGCGCATACAGGGCAATGTCGAACGGTTTGTCGAGTTGCCTGATGGGGTGGCGGTGACGGTCGGCGGCAAGACCTACACCGCGCGGTTTGGTTTCAACAGCGTCTACCGGCCAACACCGGTGCCGCCCGGGTATCATGCGTGGTTGCAGCATTTTAAGGGGTGGGTGATCACAACCCCGCAACCGGTGTTCGACGCCGAAGCAGCCACCTTCATGGATTTTCGCATCCCGCAAGTGGGTGATGTGCGGTTTGGTTACGTCTTGCCGTTCGATGCCCATACTGCGCTGGTCGAGTACACGATCTTCTCGCCGCAACTGGTCAGCCAAGCCGAATACGAAGCCGGTTTACAGCAGTATATCGCCGAACAGTTAGGCATCGACCGCTACGAGATCACGCACGTCGAATATGGCGTTATTCCGATGAGCGACGTGCCGTTGCCGCTGCGGCCCAGCCCGCACGTGCTCAATATCGGCACCGCCGGCGGGATGAGCAAGCCGTCCACTGGCTATACCTTCCAACGCATCCAGTGGCAGACGCGGCAAATCGTTGAGAGTTTGATCAAACACGGCCATCCGTTCTACCCGCAGCCGCGCTTTAACCGCCATGCGTGGATGGATAGCGTGCTGCTCAATGTGCTCGATGCCGGACGCACGCCGGGCCATCGCTTCTTCGCCAATCTGTTCCGCCACAACCCGATCCAGCGCGTGCTGCGGTTCCTCGATGAAGAGACGACGCTTGCCGAGGATGTGGCGTTGATGGCGACGGTCGAAATTATGCCTTTTGCGATTGCGGCGCTCGCGGTGGCATGGGGCCGGATGAGCGCGCTGGGCCGGCGCGAATTGGAAATGGGTTGATCGGGAATAGAGTCGATTGCGTTGACAGCCTTGAGCGCCGCGCAAACGTGCGGCGCTCTTTAGTATTGGATTCTTGCCAATAAATTAAGGGTAATGTTGTCGCGAAAGATTCGCCAAAGGTTATTTTCCTTTCTCTTGCAAACGACATTGCATTTGGCTACTGTGCAACCAAGATATCAGCCCAGCGAGAGAGGAGACGCCTACGCCTACCTCTACTCCCATGCTTGAATGGCAAGCGCATGCATCGCCGTTTCGCAATCGCAAGCTTCTCAAGCAGTGGGCCGTGATTTTGGCGGTGATGCATGGTTTGCCGATCTTGTGGCTCGTCTTCATTGGCGGCAAGCAAGCAGCAGGGTTCATGTTCCTCATTGGGCTCGCTGTCGCGGCGGTTTCGCTGACGGTGTTTGTGATCGCAGCGTGGCTGTCCGATCGGATGGGATACCGGTACTCATTTAGTTATGTTCAATGAAGGCGTGATGGCGCAGGTTGGCCTGCCGGCGAGCGCGACGCTACCGGTGGCGTGGAAGACGGGCCCCCAGCCAATATCGCTGTCGAACATCGTTGATGCCGTGCTCTGGAGGGATGTGCAATACACGGAGGTGGATGAACCATCGCGGCAAATTATGTTGCACCGCCGTGGCAGGGGGCCGTTTCTGCTCGCCTGCACTGCCGACAATGTTGACCGAGTGTACGCCTTTGTACGGTCGAAAACGTGCCGGTAGCGATGCGTGGCGCGCTAGGCCGCCTCACCGCCGGTAGTGATTGCAGTCCGGATCTATGCCCCATGACGCTGGACGGTTGTAGCAAGGGAAGGAATATATGAATTCGGCCACGCTGTTGCTGGAATGGAAGATTGATGCGTCGCCGTTCCGGAATCGGGTCGTGCTCCAGCAGATGGGGTTGGTGTTCGGCATTCCGATCGTGTTGGTTGGGATGTTTGTCGTTGCGATCACGGAGCAGAATCGGTGGCAAATCGCTGTGCAGGTCATGGCGATGACCGGTGGCGTGATACTGGGATTGTTGCTAGTGGTGATGTTCCTGTTCACCCTCGTGGGGTACGAGCAGTATTTTCAACTTGACGACGAGGGTGTGCAGGCGAAGGTCAGCGGGCGCACCAGCGCCTTTTTGAAACTGGTGCGGATTGGCTTGCTGTTCAGTGGCCGGCCCTCGGCAATGGGAGCCGGGCTCGTGATGCGCACCGGCGATGCGATTCGCTGGCACAATGTGACTAAGGTGGAAGTTCATGAACGGCAGCGCCAGATGACCCTCTACCGCAAAGGCGGGCCGCCGTTTCTGCTCGCTTGCAACGCCGACAATTTTGCGACGGTGCGCGAGATTGTGCAGGCGAAAACGAGGACGTAGAGATTTTGTTGTTACGCTAACGCACGCTTTGCTTAGAAAGTGTCACGTATGAATTCCCCTGCGGTTGCGCTCGAATGGCAGGTTGATGCATCACCGTTTCGGAACCCGGCCATTTGGCGGCAAATGGCGCTGGTGTTTGGCGTCCCGATCCTATTGCTTGGCTTGTTGATCGCCATTGTGACCGAACACGATCGCTGGCTCACCGCCTTGCGGGTGATCGGTATTGGCGCTGCTGCTGTACTGGGTTTGCTGTTGGTCGCGATGGTGCTGTTCAAGTTGCTTGGCTACCAGCAACATATTCAGCTTGACGAGACAGGCGTGCGATCTCAGGTCAGCGGTCGGGCGCCGGTCTTTATGAAGACGGCGCGAGCCAGATCGCTCTTGAGCGGGCAGACTTCAGTGGCGGCTTCCGGGATGGCGGTGCGCACGAACTATGCGATCCGCTGGGGGCAGGTGTGGAAGGTGGACGTTGACGAACAAAAGTACGAACTGTTCCTCTACCCTCCCAGCGGGCCGCCGTTGTTGCTGGCTTGCACCGCTGAGAATTTTGCGACGGTGCGCGAGATTGTGCAGGCGAAAACGGGGGCGTAGGGGCAGATCACGCTCTGTCTTGGGGCCGAGCACGCTCTGCCCCTACGCCCTACGCCGGTGATAACACCGTTTCGATCACCTCGATTGGCACATCGCTGCGCACGGTGACGTGCCCGATGGCGGTGGGCAACACCCAGCGCACCTTGCCGGCCTGCACCTTCTTGTCGCGAGTGATGAGCGCCAAAATCGCTTCGCGGTCAAGGTCTGCCGGCATTGCGGTAGCGAGGCCGTAAGCGGCGAGCAAGGCACGCTGCCGTTCGACCAGCTCTGGCGTACACATTCCGAGCGTGACCGCGATCCGCGCCGCGGCGTCCATGCCGATCGCGACGCATTCGCCGTGCAGCAGGCGGTAGCCAAGCAGTTGCTCGACCGCGTGGCCGATAGTGTGGCCGTAGTTGAGTGTAATCCGTTCGCCGCGCTCGAATTCGTCAATCGAGACGACTTCAACCTTCACTGCGACAGCGCGGGCGATGATGCCGGTGAGTTCGGCGGTCAACTCGGCGTCGCCGGCGTCCCACGCGGCGGGGTTGGCAGCGTGCCAGCCGCGCGCAGCGGCGAGGTCTTCGAGGGCGGCAAACAGACCGGCGTCGCGGATGACGCCATGCTTGATCACTTCGGCCCAACCGGCGCGTAACTCACGAGGGGGGAGCGTCGCCAGCAGGTTGGTGTCGGCCAGCACCAGCCGGGGTTGGTGAAAGGCGCCGATCAGGTTCTTGCCCAACGGATGGTTAATGCCGGTCTTGCCGCCGACGGCGGCATCGACCATCGCCAAGAGGGTGCTGGGCAGTTGCACCAACGCCACGCCACGCAAGACGGTCGCCGCGGCGAAGCCGGCCAGATCGCCGATCACGCCGCCACCCAGCGCCAACACGGCGTCGCGCCGCTCGATGCCGTTACCGATCATCCAATCGTAGAGCCGGTGCAGTTCGGTGAACGACTTGCTGTTTTCCCCTGACGGAACCGTGATGGTATGCACGCGGTAGCCGGCGGCGCGCAGGGTGGCCGCTGTCTGCTCGGCGACCGCCGCCAGATGCTCATCGGCGACCAGCCAGAGCGCGCCGCGCAAGCCAAGCTCGGCGAGCCGGTCAGCGAGGGTCGCCAACACGCCTGCGCCGGTGACGACCGGATATTGGGTGGTGCTGGTGGTGACGGTGAGGGTGGTTGTCATCGTGATAGCCTTGGGTACACGGATCTACGTCTTGACGTTCGTCACGCTCAGGCGATGAGGCGAGCGTGAGCAAGGCTCAATCATACCATTCCTTGGCGAGCATGAGTATCGGGGAGGGGAGGCGGCAGTGAAACTGCCGCATGCCAAAGGCTAAGGCAGTTTCACTGCCGCATTCCATACTAGCAATCGTTACTTCCGCCGCCGGTTATAGATGGTCATAATCACCGCGACCAGCAACAAGGCCAACCCCAGATAGGTCAACGGGCCGGGCCACGGTTCCGGCTCTTGCTGCAAGACACTGAGTAACACGACATAATGTTCCACGGGTTATCCTTCGCTCAGGAGCGGGCCGGTGAGTAGCGCCGGCAGGACGCTGCCAACCGGATAGACCGTTTCGCCCGCGGGCACGAGCAGGAGTCCATTAGCCCCGCGCAGCGAGAGGATGCGCGAGCTGCCTTGGCCGCCGGTGCTGGTGGCGAAGAGCCGGCCTTGCCGGTAGGTGACGATAATACGCTGGTATTCGGGCCGGTCAGGGGCCGGGGTGATCGGGCTATCCAGCGTCACTTCGACGTGCGGGCGGAACGGTTTGGCGTCGCCTTGCAGCGCGCGTAGCGCCGGACGGACGAACACTTCAAACGAGACCAGTGACGAAACGGGGAACCCCGGCAGGCCAAAGACGAGCTTGCCGTTCACAGTGGCGAAGGTGGTGGGCTTGCCGGGTTTGAAGGCGATGCGGCCAAAGTGAACCGTGCCAAGTTCGGCGAGCAGAGGCTTGATCAGGTCACGGGTACCCATACTGACGCCGCCGCTAGTGATCAAGACATCGGCCTGTTCGAGGCCGCGCAAGATGGCTTGGCGCTGCACGGTAATGTCATCGCGGGCAATGCCGAGCGAGATCGGCTCGCCGCCGGCCTCACGCACAGCCGCCATCAGCGCGTAGCGGTTGCTATCGCGCACCGCGCCGCCGGGCCGCGTTTCACCCGGCTCGACCACCTCATCGCCGGTGGCAAGCACCGCCACTCGGGGCCGGCGATACACGCTGATGCGGGTCATGCCAAAGGTGGCGAGGATGCCGATGTCGGCTGCGCCGAGCGTCGTGCCGGCGGTGAGTGCGATCTGGCCGCGCGCGACATCTTGCCCGATCACATGCACGTAGTCGCCGGGTTTCAGCTCGCGCTTGATAAAGAGCATCCCATCGCGCTCTTCGGTCAGCTCAACCGGGATCATTGCGTCGGCGCCGGGCGGCATCGGTGCGCCGGTCATGATCCGGGTCGCTTCGCCGGGGCCAAGCGCCACCGTCGTGTCGCCGCCGGCGGTCAATTCAGCCACCACGCGGCGCGGGGCGAGGCCATCGCTAGCGCGGAGGGCATAGCCGTCCATGGCCGCTTTGGGTACGTCAGGAATATCTTCCGGCGCGGCAATATCGGTGGCCAGCACCCGGCCCAGCGCGGTGAGCGCGTCAATTTCTTCGCTGCCCAGCGGTTGGGCATGCGCCATGATCATCGCGGTGGCGTCGGCGATGCTGACCATTGGGTATGGTGATTCACGGAGCATATTAGACACAGTTGATCTCCTTGTTAGAGTTTTACCGCAGAGGGCGCAGAGAGCGCAGAGGGTAAGTGAGAACGGACAGGGCACACTTTTTTCCGTATTTTCTCAAACCTTTGCGCGCTCTGCGTTCTTTGCGCCTTTGCGTTTGATCCCTCTGCGCCTTTGGGTTGGCTCCCACCCCCGGCCCCTCCCCCGCTGGGGGAGGGGTGAATGTTACCGCAGGGGACGCAGAGGGCGATCCACATTCCCAACATCTTTGCGCCCTTTGCGGGCTTGGCGCCTTTGCGTTTGAATCCTTTGCAAGCTTTGCGCCTTTGCGTTTGAATCCTTTGCGCCCTCTGCGCCTTTGCTTCCCCTGCACCTTACAAATGATTCATCGCTCGCCACACTTTTTCCGAACGCAGCGGGATGTCGAGGTGGCGCACGCCGAACGGCGCTAGCGCATCGATCACCGCGTTGGCGATGGCCGGCGTTGAGCCGATCGTTGCCGCTTCGCCGATGCCCTTCACGCCGAGCGGGTTGAGCGGGGTCGGCGTTTCGGTTTTGTCAACCGTAAAGGGTGGGAAGAGGTCGGCCCGCGGTAGGGCGTAATCCATCAGCGTGCCGCTAAGCAACTGGCCGTTAGCGTCGTACACCACCTCTTCGAGCAGGGCTTGGGCGATGCCTTGGGCCAACCCGCCATGCACTTGACCGGTGACGATCAGCGGGCTGATGCGCGGCCCGCAATCATCAACCGAGTAGTATTCGCGGATACGGATGTGTCCGGTTTCGCGATCGACTTCGACTACGGCGACGTGCGCGCCAAAGGGATAGATCAGGTCTGGCGGGCGGAAGTAGTCCACCGCTTCGAGGCCGGGATCGAGTTCGGGCGGCAGTTTGTTGCTGTAAGCGCGGCGGGCAATCTCGGCGAGGGTGAGGGCGCGATCGGGCACGCCGCGCACGCGGTAGCGACCCTCGTGCAGCTCGATATCGGCCACACTGGCTTCGAGCATTGCCGCTGCAATCTGGCGCGCCTTCTCGCGCACCTTAGCGGCGGCCCGCACCAGCGCCGCGCCGCCGACGGCCAGCGAGCGCGATCCCATCGTACCGACCCCCATCGGCGTGATTGCGGTATCGCTGTGCTTGACCACGATTCGCTCGAAATCGGCTCCAATCTGGTCGGCGACGATCTGGGCGAAGGTAGTGGCGGTGCCTTGCCCATGCGGCGAGATACCGGTCGTCACCGTCACTGTCCCGCTCGGTTCAACCTTGATTTGGGCGCTTTCGTAGGGGCCGAAGCCGCACATTTCAACATAACAAGCAATGCCGATGCCGAGCAGCATACGGTCGCCGGCGGCGCGGCGGGCGGCCTGCTCGGCGCGCAACTGCTCGTACTTCGCCAGCGTCAGGGCTTTGGTGAGGGCGCGGTCATACTCGCCGCTGTCATACGTCAGGCCGGTCGGTGTCTTATAAGGGAAGGCATCGGGCGGAATAAAATTGCGCCGGCGTACTTCAGCCGTATCTAAACCGAGCTCGGCGGCGACAAGATCCATGAGCCGTTCGATGTAGTAGGCGGCTTCAGGCCGGCCCGCGCCGCGGTAGGCGGCGACCGGCGTGGTATTGGTATAGACGCAAATCGCTTCGAGATCAACGGCGGGGATTTTGTACACGCCGACGGCCATCGCGGTGGTCAGATCGGGCAAACCGGGAGCAAGCGGATAAGCGCCGAGATCAGCCACAATCTGCATGCGCAGCGCGGTCACTTCACCCTCTGCTGTAACCGCCGCCTCGATGTCGCACACCTGCCCACGTCCGTGGGTCGTCGCCTGCACATGTTCGAGCCGGTGTTCGACCCAGCGCAACGGTGCGTGGAGTTGGCGAGCCAGCGCGGCCAGCAGCGCCTCTTCGGGGTAGATGCCGATCTTGACGCCGAAACCGCCGCCGACATCGGGCGCAATCACGCGCACCCGGTTCTCGTCGAGGCCGATTACCTTAGCGATCTCGCCGCGCACTTGATGCGGCGTTTGGGTGCTTGTCCACACGGTTACGCCATCGTTGGCGGGGTCGGGCGCGGCCACCACTGCGCGCCCCTCCATCGGGAAGCCGAGCAGGCGCTGGTTGACCATGCGTTGGCGCACGATGCGATGGGCGGCAGCGAAAGCGGCCTCAACATCACCCTTTTGACGACGGCGGCGATGGTCAATATTGTCGGGCAAGCCATCGAAGATGATCGGCGCACCGGGGGCAATGGCGGCGAGCGGATCAACCACTGCTGGCAGCGGTTCCCATTCGATGGGTAGAGCCAGCGCCGCATCGAGCGCCGCTTCCGGGGTGCGAGCAATCACCGCGGCGACCGCTTCGCCAGCGTGGCGCACTCGCTCCACCGCCAGCACATAGCGGGTGCGGCCAGTGTAGCGCTGTGGCCCGCCGCCGCCTTCGCCTGAGCTGGCTAGCGGCAATGGCTGGCAACAATCGAGCAGGTCAGCGCCAGTATAAACGGCGACGACATCAGGCATCGCCAGCGCGGCTGCCTTATCAATCGCAACAATGCGGGCATGGGCATACGGGCTGCGGGCAATGGCAACGTACAGCATGCCCGGCAGGCGCAAATCACTCACATACGTGCCCTGCCCCTGAATAAGACGCGGATCTTCACGGCGCTTGACTTCAGCGCCAATCAGGGCTGCATAGGCCATAGCATGGACTACCTTTCATTTTTGTTAGTAGCGATGCGATGAAGGTGCTGTTGGCATGATACCAGATTTACAGCGCAACTGGTTGCGAGTTGTTGATCCGCTGCACGCGGTTCGTTGCGGCTGAATGACTGACGAATTTGTAATTGCACGATCGTATAGAACAGACTATGCTACATAGGGGAGGATACAACGTCTTTACTAAGTTAATCGACACCGATGTGATCTATCCTTGCCAACGTGTTATCCTGTTCACATCATTGCTTTACAGTATCTTATGTGCGTGCAGCAAGGACAACAGGACACTATGGCAACTCTGGAACCGCCAAGCACATCGATAACAAGCACTCCTTCCTCTGCCTCGACAGAGATGTCGCTTACCCCAATAATTATCGAGCCGCGCAAAGGATGGTGGCAGTTCAATTGGCGCGATCTGTGGGCCTACCGCGAACTGCTCTTTTTTCTGGTTTGGCGCGATGTCAAAGTGCGCTACAAACAGACCTTGCTCGGCGCTAGTTGGGCTATCATCCAGCCGGTTTTACAATTAGTTGTGTTTACCATCATCTTTGGGCGGTTGGCCGGCGTCAATACCAACGGCATTCCCTATCCGTTGTTCAATTTAGCTGGGTTGTTGCCGTGGCAGTTTTTCGCGAATACGGTCGGCCAAGCAGCGAATAGTCTGGTCGGCAGCGCCAACATCGTGCGCAAAGTCTATTTTCCGCGGCTAGCTATTCCCACCGCCAGCGTGCTGGCTGGTGTGGTCGATTTTGGCTTGTCGTTTCTGATCTTGCTCGCTTTGATGGTCTGGTATCAGTGGCCGCCGTCACCGGCTGTCTTCCTCTTGCCGATCTTCTTACTGCTGGCGATGATCACGGCGCTCGGCGTCGGGTATTGGCTTTCAGCCATTAATGCCCGTTACCGCGATGTGCGCCATGCCACTCCATTTCTCGTGCAGCTTTGGCTGTTTGCCACGCCGGTCGTCTATCCCAGCAACCTGATTGAAGGCTACTGGCAATTGCTCTACGCCCTCAACCCGATGGTTGGTGTCGTCGAGGGCTTTCGCTGGGCGTTGATTGGAACCCAGCCACCCAGCATGCTGTTACTGGTGTCGGTGACAACGGCGATCACGATCTTTTTCACCGGTTTGCTCTACTTCCAATCAGTCGAACGCAAATTTGCCGATGTGATTTAGCCTATGCAGTACGCAATTCGGGCGCGTGATTTAGCCAAACAGTACCAGATCGGCGCGCTCAAACAGCGCAATGCCGGATATGTGACGTTGCGCGATGCGATTGTCGAACGCCTGCGTGGCCGGCGGGCCAAACCGGCCACCACCGAGCTGTGGGCGCTCAACGGGGTGTCGTTTGATGTGCAGCAGGGCGAAGTGGTTGGTATTATTGGCCGGAATGGCGCCGGCAAGAGCACCTTGCTCAAGGTGCTCTCGCGCATCACTGAGCCGACGCGCGGGCGGGCCGAGCTGTATGGCCGGGTGGCTTCGTTGCTCGAAGTTGGCACCGGTTTTCACCCTGAATTGACCGGGCGCGAGAATATCTATCTCAACGGCGCGATTCTCGGTATGCGCAAGCGCGAAATTGACCGCAATTTCGATGCGATCGTCGATTTTGCCGAGGTGGAGCAATTTATTGACACGCCGGTCAAGTTCTACTCGTCGGGGATGTATGTGCGGTTGGCGTTTGCGGTTGCCGCGCATCTCGAACCGGAGATTTTGATCGTTGATGAGGTGCTGGCCGTCGGTGACGCCCGGTTTCAGAAGAAGTGCCTCAACAAGATGCAAGACGTTGGCCAGCAAGGGCGGACGGTGCTGTTTGTTTCGCACAGCATGCAGTCGATCTTGCGCATGTGCCAGCGCGCGATTTTGCTTCATCAGGGCAAAGTCGTAGCCGATGGGCCGGCCCAACAGGTGGTGGGCGTCTATCTCGGCAAAGGGGCGCATTCGATTGCCGAGCGAGTGTGGCCTGATCGGGCGAGCGCGCCGGGCAAAGAGGTGGCCTATCTGTGCGCGGTGCGTGTGCGTGATGCCGATGGCGACATCAGCGATACGATTGATATTCGCTCGCCGGTGACGATTGAAATGGAGTTTGTCGTCACGCTCGGCGGGTATGTCTTGTTGCCGCATTTCCGCCTCTACAACGAAGATAACGTGGCGGTTTTCACTACGCTCGATCTCGACCCGGAATGGCGGCGGCGGCCCCGCCCTCCCGGCAAGTATTGGGCGCGAGTGACCATCCCCGGCAATTTTCTCGCTGAAGGCTCATTGTATGTGGAAGCAGCCTTGACCACGCTTGATCCGCCGATCAAGCAGTTTGCCGAACGCGATGCGGTGGCGTTTCAAGTCATCGACAGCCTTGAAGGCGATACGGCGCGCGGCGATTGGGCCGGCAGCCTGTCGGGAGTAGTGCGCCCCGTCTTGCCGTGGACGACGACCTATGAGCCACTTGCTTGATCGCCGGCAACAGTATGTGTCGCTGCGGCGTGGGGTGGCGTTGTTGCTGCCGGTGTTGGCGCTCATTTTTGCTCTCACCCTGTACCCCTTTGATTTCAGCGCTTCGTGGCCGCCGCAGCCGGCGCTAGCATTGCTCGTTGGCCTGAGCCACGGCCTTGATATGCTGCAAAACGTGCTGCTGTTTACGCCGCTGGGCATCGCGTTGCATTGGTTGTTGGCCGGTATGGGTGCGGGCCGGCGCGGGCAAGTCGTTGGCGCGGTGATCGTAGCCGGTGGACTAGCGTGCGGGATCGAGCTTGCGCAACTATGCATTCCCGGACGTACAGCGGCATTGGTTGATGTGCTGGCCAATGCTGGCGGGGCGGCGTTGGGTAGTTGGCGGCTGGCCCAGCCGGTGGCGCCGGTTGTTGACCGGTTTGGCGGTTGGTGCTTAGCCGTTGTTCGCCAGACCCCGGCGGCGCTAGCGGGGTTGGGATTCATTGGTTGGTTGATGGTTGCCGGCGGGTTGCAAGCGCACTGGCAGCGTGCAACCTTGCCGAGTAATTGGTCAGAGCGATACACGTTGCAGATTGGCGCGGCCAGTGATGGCAGGCGCTTTTGGCCGGGGTATGCCGGATTTGTCGCGCTCTATGACGATGCGGTTACGGCTGCCGAGGCCCGTGCAATGCTGACCCCATCCGCTGCTTTAGCAGGTGAACCACTGGTGGCGTATGACCTGACCCAGCGTCCGCCGGCGCTTGGCGGCCCGTTTGCCCGCCCGCTGGCGGCGCAAGGGAAGCCAACCTTTACCGCCGAAGGGGTGGGGGTGGGCTATCAACGGTGGCTCACGAGCGGCGAACCGTTGGCCGGGGTGGCGGCAGCAGTGGCGCAGGCGCGCGCCTTTTCATTGATCGCGCAAGTGGCGCCGCGTGAACCGGAACGGAGCAGTGAGGGGTTGATGGTGAACTTCGGGCGTGAAATTGATAGCCACAACATCAGTTTGATCCAGTCGGGCCGTGATCTGCTGGTGCGGATACGGCTCCCGTTGACCCGCCCGCGCAATGATCGTCCGGCCTTGCGCTTCGCTGAGGTGTTTCACGATGCCAAACCAAGCGTGGTCGCCTTCAGCTACGATGGCGTGGTGGCGCGCTTGTTTGTCGATGGCCAGCCACACTGGCAGACCTATACCTTCGGGCCGGGAGAGGTGCTGGCCAATCGCTGGTGGCCGGTGCAAGCTCACCAGATCGGCGGGTGGACGGTGGCGCTGGCAGTGGCGCTCAGCTTGCCGCTCGCGTTGGTTGGCGCGCCGTGGCGCGGTAGACGCTGGTGGTTTCTTCCGATCGCATTCGCTGGCCCGCTGATTATCGGTTACGCACCGTGGCTGGTGATACCGCAGCCGCTCAGTGGCGCGATGGCATGGGCGGCGGCGCTTACCGTGCTTGGCGGTAGTCTGCTTATGGTTTGGCTGACAAAACCCTTTGAGACTAGAAGTGGTGCATGAAATATGGTTTGGCGCGCAATTTTAGTTGGTGTGCTTGCCCTGCTAAGCATTGTGGCCGGCAGTAGTGCGTTCGCGCAGACGCCGGCGTTCGATTGGCGGAGCGATTGGGCGGTGGCCGAAGGCTTTACGATTGTGGAAGATACCACCGGCTACCAATTCCCTAGCGCGATCGCGTTTGTGCCCGAACCCGGACCTGATCCGAAAGACCCGCTCTATTTTGTCACCGAGCTGCGCGGGACGATCAAAGTGGTCACGAACGATCGCAGCATCTACACCTTTGCTGAGAATGTCTTTCAGTTTAAGCCTGCCGAAGAGTTGCCATCAGGCCAAGGTCAAGGCGGTATGGGCGGCATTTGCCTTGATCCGGCCCGCGGCTACGTGTTTGTGACCTTTCTCTACAATGATGCCAATGGCCGGATGCGCAACAACATCGTGCGCTACCAAACCAAACCCGGCGTCTTTGGCCTCGTCCCCGACAGTTTTGTTGCCTTCACCGACACGTTTGCTAGCTATGAGTCAGGCTTAGCCCACCATATCGGCCCGTGCCAAGTTGTCGGCAATCAACTGTTTGTCGGCATCGGTGAAGCGTGGCAACCGCATCTAGCCCGCGATCCTGATCAGATGGTCGGCAAAATCTATCGCATGGATCTCGATGGCCGGCCACTGCCCGATAACCCCTTCTACGTCGATGATGACATCACCAAGGCACGCAATTATGTCTGGGCCACCGGCTTTCGCAATCCGTATGCTATGCGGATCGTTGATGGCCGGGTCTTTGTCGGTGATAACGGGGTCGGCACGGATCGCTTCGTTGAGGTGCAGCGCGGTGAAGATTATGGCTGGAATGGTCAAGAGAGCAGTATCCATTTGCGCGCGGCGTATGTCTGGGTTCCGAGCCTCGCACCCACAACGTTGCAGTATCTGCCGCCCGATAGCACCCTGCTTGGCCCGGCTAACGCCGGCAAATTCTTTCTGGGTATGGCCGGTTCGGTGCGGCGTGGCAAAATGCCCGGCATTGTGCGGATTGCGTATGATATGGAAAAGAGCCGGGTGATGGCGGTGCCCGATTACTTCTTGCGCTTCCGCGGCAAGCAAGAGCAGATGGTCGTCGCGGTCGCGTTTGGGCCGGATGGCCTCTACTTTGCGCCGATCTATGCGAACCAAGCTGGCCAGACATCGGTGTACAAGATTGTGCCCGACTCGGCGAACAGTTACCCTTACCGCCCCACCCAAGTCGAAGATCCGCGCCAGATTATTCGCGAGCGCGGCTGTTTAGGATGCCACCAGATCAACGGCGATGGCGGCTTTGGCGGCGCCGCTGGGCCGCCATTGAGCCGCGAGTTGCTCATCGCGAATATTCAGGCTCGGCTCAATAATGCCCAGTATCGCCAATTATTGGCCGATCTCGACAAATTGGAAGAAGAACCTTGGCTTTCGACGCGGGCAGCGCGAGCGGCGGTACTGTCGGCAGAGGGTGAAGCTGCGGTTCGCCAATGGATCATCAATCAGATTGTCGAACCACGATGGGATAATCGCGGTTCGCAGATGCCCAACCTTGGCGTTAGCCCGGCGGAAGCGGCAATTGTAGCGGATTACCTGTTAGCTCGCCCCGTCCAAAGTGGCTGGGTGGCGCGGATCAATACGGTATTGCGCTCACGATTGGCATGGCTGGCGTTTGGCGCCGGATTGGTCGCTGGCGTGATAGGGACAGGCGGCGGAATTTGGCTCTGGAACCGCCGTCGCCGCTCTCGCCTATAATGGCCGTTCGTGAACGCTAGCCGTATAGTGTGGAGAATAAACGCATGTTCCATCAATTGATGAACCGCATCCATGATCGTTCAGCCAAGGTCGGCGTGATCGGGCTGGGCTATGTTGGCTTGCCGCTCGCCGAACGCGCTGGCCGGGTTGGCTTTCCGGTGTTGGGGTTTGATGTCAGCCCTGAGCGTGTCGCGCACGTCAATCAGGGTGAGAGTTATATCGGCGATGTCGCGAGCAGTGCGCTGGCCGCGCTGCGCGCAGCGGGCCGGATCGAGGCGACAACCGATATGGCGCGGTTGCGTGAATGCGATGTTCTGGTCATCTGTGTACCCACGCCGCTGAATGCTACCCGTGAGCCTGATATGCGCTATGTCGAAGCAGCGAGCAATGAGATTGCCGCTAGCATTCGGCCCGGCCAACTGGTCATTCTCGAAAGTACCACCTATCCCGGCACCACCCGCGAGCTGATCATGCCGCGGATCGAGCGCGATGGATTGCGGGTAGGCGATCAGATCTTTCTCGCCTTTTCACCCGAACGGATCGACCCCGGCCAGACGAGCAGCAAAGGCTTTAGTGTGGAAAATACGCCCAAAGTGGTTGGCGGGGTGACGGCTCACTGCACCGAATTGGCCGGCGCCTTCTACGGCTATATCACCAGCCGGGTCGTGCCGGTCAGCTCGCCGGATGTGGCGGAGCTGACCAAACTGTTCGAGAATATCTTTCGCGCCGTCAATATTGCGCTGGTCAATGAGCTAGCCTTGCTCTGCGACCGGATGGGGATCGACGTGTGGGAGGTGATCGAGGCGGCGGCGACCAAGCCCTACGGGTTTATGAAATTTACCCCCGGCCCCGGCCTTGGCGGTCACTGCATTCCGATTGATCCCTTCTATTTGACGTGGAAGGCGCGCGCGTTTGATCTCACCACCCGGTTTATCGAACTGGCCGGCGAGATTAATGCGCAGATGCCGCGCCACGTGCATGATCTGGTCATTCGCGCGCTCAATCGGGCGCGTAAGCCGCTCAACGGCAGTACGATTCTGCTGCTGGGCATTGCCTACAAACCTGATGTTGACGACTACCGCGAATCACCGGCATTTAAGGTGTACGATCTGTTAACCGCCGACGGCGCGACGGTGATACCGTGCGATCCGCATATCGATGAGTTTGAAATGCATGATGGCCGTCGTATGCGCACGATACCCTTGAGCGATGATCTGTTGCAGAGCTGCGATTGCGCGGTCATCATTACTAATCATCGCGCTTTCGATTACGAGCGGATTGTCACCTTAGCGCCGGTAGTGGTTGATACGCGCAACGCGACGCGGGCGATCCAAGGGCCGCTGCGCGCCAAGATTACAGTATTGTAGGCTGTTCGTTGCGCCGGTAATCATCACTCTTTCACCCGGAAATAGTATACCGGTAGTACACCACATTGCGCGCGAGGAGGATCATCTGTGCAAGCAGAGATGCGACTCAGTATCATTATTCCATGCTACAACGCAGCAGCAACGCTCGGCGAACAACTAGCGGCGTTAGCTGATCAGCAGTGGGATCGGCCATGGGAAGTGATTGTAGCCGACAATGGGTCGCGGGATGATTCACGGCGCGTGGCCGCCAGTTTTCTCGCGCGCATGCCCAACTTGCGCATTATCGACGCTAGCGCTCGCCGTGGCGGCGCCTTCGCGCGCAACGAAGGAGCGCGGCATGCGCGCGGTACAGCGTTGGCCTTTGTTGATGCTGATGATGTAGTCGCGCCGGATTGGGTGGCGGCGATCGGCAATGCGCTTGACCGCTATCCGTTTGTTGCATCCCGGTTTGACATCGAGCGCCTTAACCGGCATTCGTGGCTGAGCCGGATCCGGCGTAATCCACAGTCCGATGGCTTGCAACGGGTGAGTTATCCGCCGTATCTGCCGCATGCCGGTGGTTGCGGGTTGGCCATCGAACGAGCATTGCACGAGCAGGTAGGCGGCTTTGATGAGACGCTGTTGCGTTTAATGGATACCGACTACTGTTTTCGTGTGCAGTTGCAGTGTCACGTTGCCTTGACATTTGTGCCGGAAGCCCTAGTCTACGTTCGGTATCGCGATACCCTGCGCGGGATGCTGCGCCAGACCCGCGAACGAGCGATTGCGAATGTCGCGCTGGCGCGCCGTTATGGTGGTGACCAGCAGGTTCAGCGGCGTTCATTATCGCCGTGGGTGGCGTATACCCGGCGTTGGATGCGCCAATTGGCCCGCGCCACGCGCATCCGCCGGCGTGAACAGTTGGCGGAATGGTTGCGCATGAATGCGTGGTTGATCGGTTTGTTGCAAGCAAGTTGGCGGTACCGTTGCCCGCCGTTGGCGATTTAAGCAATCTTGCATGCACCTAAACGAGGTGTTATGGCCCAACCGCAATCGATCCAACTGTCTCCCGCGCGAGCGTTTTGGCGTTGGCTGGCCCCGGTAGGGCGGCGGTTGTTCGGCACGTTGGCGCGGGTTGATACAACCGAGCCGGTGGTGGCCTTAACCTTCGATGATGGCCCGCATCCGGTCTATACCCCGCAACTTCTTGATCTGTTGGCGCAGTATCAAGCGCGGGCGACTTTCTTTCTGTTGGGCCGGCATGCTGCCGGGCAACGCGATCTGGTGGCGCGAATGGCCGCTGCCGGCCATGCAATTGGCAATCACACATTCACGCACATCCGCATGCCGCAGACGCCGCGCTGGCAACGCTGGCGCGAGCTGTGGCTGGCGCGGCGCGCGCTGGCTCCCTTCGGTTCCGCTCTCTTTCGCCCGCCCTACGGCGGCCAGTCGTATGGGTCGCGGCTTGATGCTTTGCTGTTTGGCTACGAGGTAGTTGGCTGGAGCTGCCACATCGAAGATTGGGTGGCGCAGCCAGCCGATCGGTTAGCCGAGCGGTTGCTGGCGCAGATCCAGCCGGGCAGCATCGTCTTGCTGCATGACCGGTTGGCCAACCCGCGTGATCCGGCGGCTGCCGATCGAGGGCCGTTGATCGAGGCGCTCACGATCGCATTCGATCACTTGCATGCCACGTATCGATTCGTTACCGTGCCGGAATTGATCCGTACCGGAACACCGGTGCGGGTGCCGTGGTTCCGTCCGGCGCTGTGATAATTGTATAGAAAGCAGGTCATAATTCTCGTATGAATCACGATCCTATTCTCATCTCGCCCTATGGCGGTCGTCTGATCGATTTAGTTGTTCCATCTGAAGAGCGTCCGGCATTGTTGGAAGAAGCTTCGCGCTTGCCATCGATCCAGATTTCGATGCGCAGTCTCTGCGATCTGGAATTGCTCGCCACTGGCGGGTTTTCGCCGCTGACCGGCTTTATGGGCCAAGCCGATTATGAGCGGGTGTTGGAAGAGATGCGCTTGGCTGATGGCACACTCTGGCCGATCCCGGTGACGTTGCCGGTTGAGCAGAGCCACTTCGGCAGCGATCGGATTTTGCTGCGCGATGTGCATAACAATCCGCTCGCGATTTTGGAATTGAGCGAGATCTATCGCTGGGATGCCGAGCGGGAAGCGTTGGCGGTGTTAGGCACAACCGACCCGCGCCATCCGCTGGTGGCCGAGATGGCGCGCTGGGGGAAGTTTTACGCTGCTGGACGGTTGCGGGTGTTGCAATTGCCGCGCTACTACGACTTTACCGATCTGCGCCGCACCCCAGCCGAGGTGCGCCGGTTGCTCAGCGCAATGGGCCGCTCCAATGTGGTTGCCTTCCAGACCCGCAACCCGATGCACCGCATTCATGAAGAGTTGACCAAGCGGGCGGCGGCGCAGGTTGATGGCAGCCTCCTGATCCATCCGGTGGTCGGTATGACCAAACCCGGCGATGTCGATCATTTTACCCGCGTGCGCAGCTACCGGCTGTTAGTCGAAAAGTACTACGACCCATCGCGCACGCTGCTCAGTCTGTTGCCGTTGGCGATGCGCATGGCCGGCCCGCGTGAAGCGGTCTGGCATGCGATCATTCGCCGCAACTACGGCGCCAATCATTTTATCGTTGGCCGTGACCATGCCGGCCCCGGCAACGACAGTAATGGTAGACCATTCTATGGCCCGTATGATGCGCAAGAGTTGTTGGCGCGCTTCGCCGCCGAGGTTGGTGTGACGATGATCCCGTTCACCGAGCTGGTGTATCTCAAGCGCGAAGGCCGGTATGTGATGGTGGATGAAGTGCCGCCGGGGGCTGAGGTTGCCAGTATTTCTGGCACCCAAGTGCGCGATGAGTATCTGGCCAAGGGGCGCTTGCTGCCCGAATGGTTCACCCGCCCTGAGACCGCTGAGATTCTGCGTCAGATGTACCCGCCGCGCCACCGGCAAGGCTTCTGCGTCTGGTTTACCGGTTTGAGCGGGGCTGGCAAGTCAACCATTGCTGCGATCCTCAACATTCTGTTGCTCGAGCGGGGGCGCACGCCCACTGTGCTTGACGGTGATGTGGTACGCACCCATCTGTCGAAGGGGTTGGGCTTTTCGCGCGAGGATCGCGACACCAACATCTTGCGCATTGGCTTCGTCGCCAGCGCGGTGGTCAAGGCGGGCGGCGCGGTGATCTGCGCGGCGGTCAGTCCCTACCGGGCTGCGCGCAATGAGTGCCGGGCTATGATCGGCAGCGACCAGTTTATCGAGGTCTTTGTTGATACGCCGCTTGAGGTCTGCGAGCAGCGTGATGTCAAGGGGTTGTATGCCAAGGCGCGCCGAGGGGAGCTACGCGGCTTTACCGGCATTGACGATCCATACGAGCCGCCGGTCAATCCTGAGCTCGTGTTGACAACGACCGATGTCACTCCCGAAGAGAACGCGCGCAAGATTATTCGCTATCTCGAAGAGAAGGGCTTTCTGGAGGGCTAGTATGCTCAATGTCTTCCGTAGCGCGCGCCGCACGCTGCGCCGTTGGATCAAGGGGCCGCATGCCGATCTGGGGTTTAAGCCCCAGCCTGACTTCTATTACCTCGCCTCGTTCCCGAAGTCGGGCAACACGTGGGTGCGTTTTCTGCTTGCCAATCTGCTGGCCGGCGAGGAGCTGGGCTTGCAGGGATTTGGCCGGTATGTGCCCGATAGCCATATCAAAGGCGATCTAACGTATATGGCCGACCCGGCCACGCCGTTCAACCAGATGCGGCCGCGCTTCGTGAAGACCCATCTTCACTATCGCCCGATCTTCCGCCGCGCGATCTACATTGTGCGCGATGGGCGCGACGCGATGACCTCGTATTACCACTGGCGCAATAAACGGTCAAATCAGCCGGTTACGCTGCGCGAGATTATTACCGGCAGTATCTACTGGGGTAGGTGGTCGGATCATGTGCTGGGCTGGCTGAACAGTGGCTGCGAGTTGCTCGTGGTGAAGTACGAAGACCTCTACGCCGATACTGCTGGGCAAGTGCGCCGCATCCTTCATTTTTGCGGGATGCGGGCAAGCGATGAACAGATTGCGGCGGCAGTGGCTGCCTCGTCGTTTGACCGGATGCGGGCGAAAGAACAGGCGGCGCAGGGCGCTGCCACGCCGTTGTTCGTTCGCAAGGGCGGATCGGGCGATTGGCGCAATCTCTTTTCGCCAGAGGACGAAGAACTTTTTTGGCGTTACCACCGCGCTGGTATGCTGGCAGCCGGGTATGGCGATCGCAGCGGGTGATTGAGAAGGGAGCAGGCGATGCGCCGGCAACTGATACAAGCGTGGACGGAACTGTGGATGCGGCGGGCCGGCCCGGATCGGTTTGGCAAGCTGGCTACGTGGCTCGCTGGTCTGCCCCATGCTCCCTACAAAGCGCGGGTGGCGCTGGCCCATCGCTATCCGCAAGGCTACGTTGCCCCATCCGCTCAATTAAGCGGGCGACGCATCCGGCGCGGTCGCCATGTCTTTATTGGTGATGGGGTTGTCATCTATCAACGCCAAGATGGCGGCCCAATCGAGTTAGCCGATTACGTTGAGATCCACCGCGACACAATCATCGAATGCGGGCGTGGTGGTGGCGTGGTCATTGGCGAGCGCACCGGCATTCAACCGCGCTGCCAGCTTTCGGCCTACCTTGAGCAGATTGTGATCGGGCGCGGCTGCCAGATCGCACCGCAGTGCGCCTTCTACCCCTACGATCACAGCACTGCCCCCGGCCAAGCGATCGCTAATCAGCCGCTCACCAGTAAGGGGCCGATTGTGCTGGAAGATGATGTCTGGCTGGGGTATGGCGTGGTGGTGCTATCAGGCGTCACAATTGGCGCTGGCGCCGTGGTGGGGGCTGGCAGCGTGGTCACGCGCAGCCTGCCGGCGGGAGTGATAGCTGTAGGCGCGCCGGCGCGCATTGTGCGCGAACGAACAGCGATTGATGTTGGCCCTATCACAACCCAATGAGGTGGCGCATGCCAGCGACGGTAACAGTTGCAATTCCAGTGTACAAACGGCTCACCTATGTAGCGCAGGCGATCCGTTCGGTAGCCGCCCAAGACTATCCCGCGATCGAATTGATGGTGTCGGATAACGGCTGCAATGGTGATCAGGTGCTGAATATCGCTCGCGCCAACTACCCGCGCCCATTTGTCTTTCGCCAGAATCCGGCCTCAGTGCCGATTGTGCCGCATTTCAACCAGTTGCTGGCGGCGGCGAGCGGCGACTATTTTGTCTTGCTGAGCGATGATGATGAGTTAGCGCCGGGGTATCTCTCGGCGATGGTGGCGGCGCTCGAAGCGCACCCTGAAGCGGCGGCGGCTATCTCGCGAGTTGAGGTGCTCGATGAGCAGGGTCGGGTGGTGGGTTCAACCGCCGATCGGCCATTGCCGCCGCGCTTGATGAGCGGGCCTGATTGGATTAAGCGTTGGGGGTCTAATGAGCATAAGTTTATCTGTTTTACCACCAATCTAGCGCGCACGGCGGAATTGCGTGCGGCTGGCGGTTATCCTGATTTTGATGGCGGGAATGGAGTTGATAATGCGTTATTGGTCGCGTTGAGCATCGAGCGCGGGCTGGTGTATTGTGACGAAGCGATCTTTCGCCATCGCATCTATGACACCAGTTTTGGCAAATCGGTCAGCGTGGCTAGTTTGGCCCGCGCCTCGCGCCAATTTCTTGCTTTTCTCAATCGCCATCCGCGGTTACGCGCTTATGCGCAGCGCCATCCGCGCGAGTGGGCTGTCTGCCGGGCAGCGATAACTCGCGTGATCTGGACGACCTACTATGGGCGGTGGCGCAATCTCTACCGTGGCCGCGAGGCCTATTTCCATTGGTTAACCGCCGGCTTTGCTTTGCCCTTCATTCCAGCCTACTACCGGCGCGCCATCCCAGAGATCATCTATTCATTGCCGGCGATTGGGCCGTTAGCGCGCCGCCGGCTAGCGGTGCGGTAAAGCGATGCGGGTTGTTCACCTCAGCACCAACGACATCAGCGGCGGTGCGGCGCGGGCGGCGTACCGGCTGCACCGGGCGTTGCTCGCGCTCGGTTACCCTTCCACGATGCTGGTCGCAAACCGGCGCAGTCATGATCCAACGGTGCAGGCATTGCCGGCGCCTGCCGATCCAGTCGGGTATTGGCAACGGCGCTGGCGGGGGTGGCAAATCCGGCGGGCAATGCAGCCGTACCGGCAAACCCGTCCGGCTGGGTTAGAGCCGTTTAGCGATGATCGGAGCCGGTACGGCGGTGAGGTGGCGCGGGCACTCCCGCCGTGCGATGTGGTCAATCTGCATTGGGTGGCCGGATTCGTCGATTATTCCTCATTCTTTCGCACCGTGCCGCGCCGGGTGCCGGTGGTGTGGCGGCTATCTGACCAGCAGCCCTTTACTGGCGGCTGCCATTACGATGAAGGCTGCGGGCGCTATACCGCCGCCTGCGGCGCATGCCCGCAACTCGGTTCGCGTGACGAATGCGACCTCTCGCGCCAGATCTGGGCGCGCAAGCGGGATGCGCTGGCGGCTGTGCCTCCCGGCCGGTTGCATATTGTGGCGCTGAATCAGTGGATGGCGGCTGAAGTCCAGCGAAGTTCGCTCTTTGGCCATCTGCCGGTGCATGTCATTCCCAACGGTTTGGATACGTCCGTCTTCTCGCCAGCCGATCGCACCCATGCGCGGGTTGTGCTCGGCTTGCCGTTACACGCCAAAATTGTGCTCTTTGTGGCTGTGTCGGTTGACAACCGGCGCAAGGGCTTTGCCCAATTGGCAGCGGCGTTAGCTGGCCTGAGCGACGAGCCGGATCTAGTGTTGGTCTCGATTGGCAAAAACCCGCCGCCATTGGCTGCGCCGATTGCCCACCATCCGCTCGGCGTGGTCGAGGATGATAGCCGGTTGGCCTTGGTTTACAGCGCGGCTGATCTTTTTGTTATTCCGTCATTGCAAGACAATATGCCAAGCACCGTGCTTGAATCGTTGGCGTGCGGGACGCCAGTGGCGGGGTTTGATACCGGCGGGATTAGCGAACTGGTGCGGCCCGGCCAAACGGGTTGGCTGGCGCCGGTGGGAGATGTCGAAGGGTTGCGAGCAGCGATGCGTCGCTTGCTGCGCAATGATGATGAACGGCTGGCGATGGGGCGGCGGTGCCGCGAGATTGCGCTGGCCGAATACCGGCAAGAGCTACAGGCTCAGCGCTATCTTGAACTCTATCGCCAGATCATTGCTCCGTCTGCTATGAAGACAGTGTCTCGGATAAGGTGAACGTTTTGTCATAACGAGTTTCTGTAGGTGACATCTCACTGTCACATCAACCGGCTACAACTAGTGTGCGATGACTGTGGTATTGGCTATTTCGGTCTGTCCTCTTGGCTCACAATGCTCCACGCTTACAGACCAGCGTTCGTTATCGGGATAGTCTTAGTTTTTGGCGCGTCATGGCTTGCAACATAGCGCGCATTGCGTGGAGGGTCACTTGGAACTTAGAAACTATCTTCTCTTCGTGTGGCGCTGGGCATGGTTACTCATTCTCTTTGCGGCGATTGGCGCAGGCATTGGCTTCGCCTATTCCCAAACCCAACCCCGCTTGTATGCCGCTTCGACCATGCTCATGGTGAATCAGGATCAGGGCAACTTCGCCCGGCCTTCTCCCACCTTCGATGATTTGCGCGCGCGGGAACGGTATGCGTTAACAGTGCGCCAGCTCTTGCTGGTGCGGCCGGTGCTGCAACGGGCGGCTGAGATGGTTGATGGCGTGACTGCTGCTCAACTGGCCGTTCGTGCGAGCACGGCTGACGTCGGCAAGACAGAATTGTTTGTGCTGACGGTGCAGGATACCGATCGCCAGCGCGCGGTGGCGTTAGCCGATGCGATCGTGTCCTCGTTCCGCGCGCTTGAGCGTGATCTGCTCGATAATCCGTATGCGCAGGGATCGAGCTTGATCGTCGTTGATCCTGCCTATGCCAAGCGCAATCCGGTCAGTCCTGATTATGCTCGCAATATGACGCTCAGCGTCTTTATTGCTGTTCTGATCGCAATTGTCATTGGCTTTCTCTACGACTATTTCAACACCCGCATCAAAGATGAAGGCGATCTCGACCGGCGCGGCGGCGGGCGCCCGTTAGTGGTGGTCGGCAAGCTGAAGGGTTCTACGCCGGCGGCGCAGTTGGTGACGCTCAATGATCCAACCTCGCTGGAGGCTGAATCCTACCGGATGTTTCGCCTGCATCTCGATGCACTGGCGGCGGCCGAGCGTCCGCAAGTGATTGCCATCATTAGTGCCGCAGCCGGCGAAGGGCGTAGCCTGACGGCGGCTAATTTGGCGGTGGCCTTAGCGCAAACCGGACGGCGCGTCGTGTTGGTTGATGCTAATCTGCGCCATCCAACTATTCATGCCTTTTTTGATCTCGCGAATCAAGGCGGGCTGTCGAATCTGCTGGGTGGTTCGGCGCAGGCCATCGAGCCGTTCCTGCGCGTAACAGCCCAGCCTGATCTCTATGTGCTGACGGCAGGGAATATGGCCGGTTTGCCGGCCCAATTGTTGGGCGGGCCGCAACTTGAGCGGGTGCTCAATGGCTTGCGCCAACACGCCGATGTGGTCATTATCGATACGGCGCCGTTGCTGATGTTTGCCGATACAACCTTGCTGTTGCGAGCGGTTGATACCACACTGGCGGTCGTGCGCGCCAATCGCACCACTGAGAGCGAATTGCGCCAAATGCTCGATTTGCTGCGCCAAACTGAGATTGGTTGCATGGGTATGGTGTTGAACAGCGTGAACAAGCGCCCGCGACGGTTGCCGTTTCCCACGGCGCAACGTCCCCAGCCGGCTGTCTCGTTGCCGGTGTCGCATCGGAGTGAGACAATCGGTGATGCAGGAGATTGAACCATGCGACGTTTTTGGCTCTTTGTGATCGCGGTATGTGTGGTGCTGCTGAATGCGTGTAGCCAACCAGCCGCCACAGATAGCGAACCGGCTGTTGCGTCGCCTGTACCAACGGCTGCAACCTCGCCTGCCGCTGCTCCTACGGCTGCGCCAGCGATTGTGAATGGGACGCTGATTGCCAGTGGCCGGGTGCAGCCGGTCACCGTGCTCGATCTGAGTTTTGTCAATGCTGGTTCGGTAGCCGAGGTGTTGGTGAAGCCGGGTGATCGGGTGCGCGCCGGCGACATGTTGGCCAGTCTTGATATTCGCACGCTTGATTTGACGATGGCTGAGGCGAAGGTGGCGTTGGCTGAAGCGCAGGCCAATTATGAGCTGTTGATCAGTGGGGCTACGCCTGAACAAATCGAGCAGGCACAAGCCGAGATTGCCCGCGCGCGGGCCCGCGTGGCCGATGGCCGCACCAATGTAACCCAGAGCGATATTGCCGCAGCTCAGGCTGAATTGCGCGAAGCTCGCGAAGTGCTCAATCGGTTGCGCAATGGCATTAATCCCGAAGATCGGGCACGGTTAGAGGCGGCAGTAGCCGAGGCGAAGTCTCGTTTGCAGACCCGGATCAACACGCTGGCCGGCGAAAAGACCCAGCTTGAGTCGCAGATCGAGCGGTTTGCAAACGAACTGCGCAATGCACAAGATGACTATTCGCGCACCAAGTGGGCGAATGAGCAGATTGTGGCTGGCGGCGGCCAGTTGACCCAAGCTCAGATCGACAATGAAGCGCGCCTGTTGCGCGCGGTGGAAAACGCCGAGCATCGGTTGCAAGAGGCGCGGGTTGCGCTTGAGACGGTGCGTCAAAACGAGTTTAGTGAAATTGCTGCTTATCGCGCAATGGTTGAACAAGCGGAAGCGCGGCTAGCTGACGCTTTGCGCCCGGCGACGCCTGACCAAATCGCCGCTGCTGAAAAGCGGATCTTGCAGGCAGAGGCGCGGTTGGCGCAACTGACCATTAATCATCCGAATGAAGTGGCAGTGTATGAGGCTGAATTGCGTAAAGCTGAAGCTGATTTGGCGCGTCTGACAGCCAAACCGGCCAGCGCTCAGATCGCGTTGGCGCAAGCGCGTATCGAGCGCGCCGAGATCGAGTTGCGCAAGATCGAATTGAATCGTGAACGCTATCAGATCCGCGCTCCGATTGACGCAACCGTGGTGAGTGTCAATGCCCAACCCGGCCAGACGGTTGAGGCTACCCAACGGGTTATTACCATCGCAACGCTTGACCAGTGGCAGATTGTGGTGCCAAATCTCAGCGAAATCCACATTAGTCTGGTGCAAGAGAACGATCCGGTGACGATTAGCTTCATTGCCCTGCCTGATGTGCGCTTAAGCGGTCGGGTGAGTTATATCGAGCCGGTTGGCCAAGAGAGCGGGATTGGCACGACCTACACGGTGCGCATTAAGCCCGATAGCTGGGATCCGCGGTTGCGCTGGAATATGAATGCGCAAGTGACGTTTTCGGCGGGTAGCTGACCTGTTGGCGTCGCGAATATTGTGTGTGCGAGTAAGTACACAGCGGTACTGTGTCTCAGCGCAATGATTGATACACGAGCAACCTGCTGATTGTACACCGGCACATTTGCTTCACAGAGCGTCGAACGCTCAGGAGGGATCGCAATGACGGCTGCATCTGCCCCCCATGCTCTCATCACCGGCGGCGCTGGCTATATTGGTTCGCTGCTCACCGGCGTGCTCTTGCAGCAAGGCTGGTCGGTGACGGTGGTTGATGACCTGCTCTTCGGTGGCACGTCGCTACTCGGCTATTGGCATCATCCCCGCTTCCGCTTTGCCAAAGGCGATGTCTGTGATCCGGCAACGTTGCGGGCAAGCGGCGGCGAGATTGCGGTCGGCGATCTGCCGCCGGCCCGGTTCGACGCTGTGATCCATCTGGCGGCCATCGTCGGCTTTCCAGCCTGCCAGATGGTAGGGCCGCAGGTGGCATGGCGCTACAACTTCGAGGGCACCAAGCGGGTCTTTGCGGTGGCTGATGCAGGGCAGGTCGAGCGGTTTGTGTTCGCTTCCACCTACAGCAACTACGGCCTGTCACCTGACGGCAAGCCGGTTACTGAGGAATCTCCGCTCAATCCCCAGTCGCTCTACGCCGAGACCAAAATTGCCGCTGAGCAATATCTGCGCGAGCAGACCACCGGCGCAACCACGATGCCAATCCTCTTCCGCTTTGCTACGTTGTTTGGGGTCTCGCCTCGCACCCGCTTCGATCTGATTATCAATCAGTTTGTGCTTGAAGCAATGACGCGCCGCAAGCTGATCATCTATCAGCGCGGTTATGCCCGCTCGTTTGTGCATGTGCGCGATGTCTGCGACGCAATCCTGCTTGGTCTGACTGCATCCTCTGAGATTGTCAACCGCGAAATCTTTAATGTTGGCAGTGACGAGGGCAACTACACCAAAGATGAGATTGTGGCGCTCGTGCAGCGTTACATCGAGGGGACGGCGGTTGAGTACAAAGACCTGACCTTTGGCGGCGATATGCGTGACATTCGGGTTTCATTCGCCAAGATCCGCGAGCGACTCGGTTTCAAACCGCGTATCAGCGTCGAACAAGGCATTCGCGAGGTGGCCGGTGTGTTGTTGAATGGCGTGATCAAAGACGCTCTCGATAGCCAATACCGCAACGCGCAGTTTATCGTCCAGTAGGCGGCACAGCGTGCTGTGCCCACCTAGCGGCACAGCACGCTGTGCCCGCCAAAGTAGGTGTACCGCGCCCATCCCGGCAAGCAACCCATCTCTCATCATCCAGCGAGGTTCCTATGCAGCTCGATACGCAACGCTGGCCCGATAGTCGTCAATTTTGGCAAGACAAACGTGTCGTCGTGACCGGTGGCGCCGGGTTCCTCGGTTCGTATGTGGTCGAAAAACTGCACGAGCGTGGCGCCGGCGACGTGTTCGTTCCCCGTTCGCGCGATTACGATCTGCGCCACGTTGATGCCATCCGCCAGTTGCTGCTCGATGCGCGCCCCGATATCGTGATCCACATGGCGGCGCGAGTAGGCGGGATCGGCGCCAACCGCGATCATCCCGCCGAGTTTTTCTACGATAATCTTATGATGGGGGTGCAGTTACTGCACGAAAGCTGGCGGTTTGGCGTCGGCAAGTTTGTGACGATCGGTACGGTTTGTGCCTACCCCAAGTATACGCCGGTGCCGTTCAAAGAGGACGATCTCTGGAATGGCTATCCCGAAGAGACCAACGCGCCCTACGGCTTAGCCAAGAAGATGCTCTTGGTGCAGGGTGAAGCCTATCGCCAGCAGTACGGCTTTAACTCGATCTTTCTGTTACCGGTCAATCTCTATGGGCCGCGCGATAATTTTGACCTCGAAACATCGCATGTGATTCCAGCGCTGATCCGCAAGTGTCTTGAGGCTGCCGAGCGCGGCGCTGATGAGATTGTGGTGTGGGGCGACGGTTCACCCACCCGCGAGTTCATCTATGCCGCCGACGCTGCCGAAGGCATCCTATTGGCCGCCGAACGCTACAACGATCCCGATCCGGTCAATATTGGCAGCAGTTACGAAATCAGCATCTGTGATCTCGTCACGCTCATTGCCGAGTTGACCGGTTTTCGCGGGCGGATTGTTTGGGATACCTCAAAACCAAACGGCCAACCTCGCCGCAAGCTCGATGTCTCGCGGGCATGGGAGCGGTTTGGGTTCCGGGCTGAAACAACCTTTACCGAAGGATTGCGGGCGACGATTGAATGGTATCGGGCCAATCGTGAACCGGCGATCGCAATGCGTGCCGTAGGCGGGGCTGCGTAGTATGGCAACAATGATCCGTCTGATGCCAACAATCACCGACCTGCCGCCGCCGCCACCCGGACGGCACGGGTGGCCGTGGACGGTCGCCACGCCGCCGGCAGCGCCGGTGATGGCTAACAACCGGCCGTGGCCGCGCATCACCATCGTGACGCCTTCGTACCAGCAGGCGCAATACCTCGAAGAGGCGATCCGTTCGGTGTTGTTGCAAGGCTATCCCAATCTTGAGTATATCGTGATGGATGGCGGCAGCCGCGATGGAAGCGTAGAGATTATCCAACGCTATGCGCCGTGGCTCAGTTATTGGCAATCACAGCCTGATGGCGGCCAATCGGCGGCGTTGGCCGATGGTTTTTCCCGCGCTACCGGCGAGATTTTGGCATGGATCAACTCTGATGATCGTTTGCAGCCGGGAGCATTGCAGCGCGTTGGCCAATTTTTTGCGAATCGACCGTGGCTGGCATTTGCCAATGGCGATGTGCATTTTATTGACGCTGATAGCCGGGTGACAGCACGGATCTTTGCTTTGCCGCCGAATGCTACCCTCACTGCGCTGCTCGGTGTGCATCGCTGGCCGCAACAGGGGTGCTTTTGGCGGCGCAGCGTCTACGAACAGGTTGGCGGCGTTGATCGCAGCCTGCGGTTCTGCATGGATCGCGATCTCTTTATTCGCCTCAGCGCCGCCGGGCCGAGCCGGCGCATTCCGGGGCCGCCATTGGGTGATTTTCGCTTGCACGAAGAGGCGAAGACGGCCACGTTACACAAGGTTTGGCAACACGAACACGCGCTGTTACAGCGTCGTTACTGGCGTCCGCTGAATCTCCACCAGTATGCTGGGTTGCGCATGCTCTGGTGGTTGTGGCAAAAGCATGCCAGTGTACGCAACCGGCTGTATCGCGCGTATGGCGTTGAATGCTAGTAAGGCGGCACTATGACCGTTAGCGGGCCGATTATTCTTAATCCCTTGGAATTGGCTGTGCTGGGCCTGATCTGTCTGTATGCGGTCTGGCGCGGACGGCCTGAGATTCCGCTGGCGATCTATCTGTCTGTGGCGCTGTGGACGCGCACGGTCTTTGTAGGGCCGAGTGCCGCAACGTGGCCGCTCTTGGCAGTGACAATACTGGCTCTTATCCGCTATTTGCACGTGGTGCAATCGTGGTCGTTGTTGCCCAAGCGGCTTGATCTGACGACTCGCCAGCTCTTTCCGCGCAGCGATGCGTGGATCGTGCCTTGGATGGCGTTGTGGTGGGCATGGGCGCTGTGCGTGCTCTTTCAGTTTGAGTTGCGCGATAAGATGTCGATAATGCGCCCTCTCTTGCTATTCATTATCATTGCTTCTTTGGTTGCATTCATAGCGATTCGTGATGCCGCTGCCGCCCGCCGGTTTGCTATCGCCTATTTGCTTACAGGTAGCTATGGGCTTTATGTGGCTCTGCGGTTTATTGAGGTGCCGTTAAGCTACCTGCTCAGCGATCCCGGTCTCTCATCATTGCCATACCGTAATCTAGGCATTGCCTACTACAATCTTTTCTCGCACCATTTGAGCATTGCCTTTTTGCTGGGCATTGGTCTCTTTTTGCAGGCGCGCCGGCTATGGTCAATGACATTCTTTATAGTGTTAGCGCTTTGGTGCGGCTACGGGGTATTTCTCACCGGCGCGCGCCAGTCGTTGAGTGGATCAGGTGTCGCCGCCGCGTTGATCTTTGCTTGGGCGTTGAGCCGAGCTGGCAAGAAGCCGTGGCGGGTGCCGTTAGCGATCGCGGCGATTGTGATCGTCGTGGTTGCACTCTACCAAGTGGCGCCGCATCTGGTGGTGCGTGAAGGCGAGAGCGGTCTCGAAGAGTCGTTCAATGTCTTCGAGGATCGTGGCGGGTTGTGGGCTATTGGCTGGAACTATTTCCTTGCTTCGCCAGTGTGGGGGTGGGGCTTTGAATACAAACTCTGGTCGCACAACCTTATTGTGGGAACCCTCGCCGATCAAGGATTGGTTGGCATGCTGTTCTTTATTGGTTATCTGGTTTGGGCTGGCCGGCGCTTGCCAGTGGTATGGGCACAGACGCCTGATGATGATCGTTCGGTTTGGCGGGTGACCTTCTTTGCGCTGTTTGTGTTCGCGCTTATTCATGGTCAAGCCTCGGGCAATACAATGTCTACCGCTCATCTCCACTGGCCATTATGGGCAGTATGGGCGCTAAGCAACGGTGTGATGGTTGCAACTACGCGCCAGCCTTTCCCAACACCGCCGCGCGTCCGCTTGTGCGCCGCGCCGGCAGGAGGACGGTCGTGAGCAGCATACCGCGCATCACCTTTGGCATGATCGTGCTCAATGGCGAGCCGTTTCTGCGCTACAACCTGCGCGCTATCTACCCATTCGCCCACCAGATCATCGTCGCCGAGGGCGCCAGTCCGCGTGCCGCCCATGCCGCCACTCCTGATGGCCATTCGATCGATGGCACCTTGCAGGCGCTCTATCGCTTTAAGGCTGAAGAGGATCCTGACGATAAATTGATCATCGTCACCGCCGAGATGTGCGGCTATCCCAATGGTTTCTGGCCGGGCGAAAAGGACGAGCAGAGCCGGGCGTATGCCGAACGAGCCACTGGTGATTGGTTGTGGCAGATTGATGTTGATGAATTTTACCATCCGGCTGATATCGAGCGGGTAGCAGCCTTTTTAGCCCAGCACCCCGATGCTACTTGTCTCTGTTTTCGCGCTTACCACTTTTGGGGCGGGTTCGATTATCTCGCCGATGGCGGCTTCTTTTGGCATCGCCAATACCAAGGCGAGCCGTGGGGCCGTTACCGGCGGGTGTTTCGCTGGCGACCGGGGTATCGCTACGATAGCCATCGCCCGCCAACGATTGTTGATGAACGCGGGCGCGATATTACTCGTCGCCGTATCTATCACGCCGATGCCTTTGGTGTATGGATGTATCACTACTTTATGGTCTTCCCTCACCAATTTGCGCGCAAAGGGGCGTATTACCAAAACCAACCATGGGAGCGGGAACGCGAGCGGTTGCGGAAGAATCTCGATTTGCTCGACGAGGTGCATCTCGCCAATGGTCTGCGAATTATGGATCAGTATGGCACGCAGAATTGGCTCACTCGCTTTACCGGCCAGCATCCACAGCCTATTCTCGATCTGCAAGCCGATTTGGCGGCTGGCAAGCTGGCAATCGAATTGCGCCGCACCGATGATATCGAGCGGTTGCTTGCCGATCCACGCTATGCACAGATGGTGCGGGCAGCGGCCCGGCGTGAGCGGTTGCGCACGTGGCGCGATTACCTCGTCTACCTGCTGTGGTGGCGACCGCGCGCGCGCCTGATTCAACTGGTGCGCGAACAGACGCCGCCAGCGGTGGTGAAACGGTTGCCTCCCGCGATCCAGCGCAAGTTTATTCCTGAGCATCGCCGGCGTTATCAAGAACAATTGGCCCGGTATCAGCAATCTATGCAATCGGGAGATGCCGTGTGAAACAGCCACTCTTTAGCGTTATTACTGTGACCCTAAACTGCGCTGACGATGCCGAACTGACGGCGCGCAGCGTGTTGGCGCAAGATTTCGCCGATGTTGAGTATTTGGTCAAAGATGGCGGCTCGACCGATGGCACGCCGGAACGGTTGCGCGCCTTGGGAGTGCGCGTGATAGTTTCGCCCGATACCGGTATCTACGATGCAATGAATCAAGGCGTTGCCCATGCGCAAGGCCGGTATATTTGCTTTCTCAATGCTGGCGACCGCTTTGCTGATCCAACCGTATTGTCAACGGTGGCAACGGCGCTTGACCGCCACCATGAGCCCGATTTTCTCTATGGTGATGTACGCTCGTTTGTTAACCATCCTCATCTCGGCACGGGACGCGCCGGTGAAGGCCGCCTGATTCGCTACCCCGATCGACTCAATCGGTTCTGGCTCTATCGTAAGATGATCTGCCATCAGGTGTGGTTTGTGCGCCGCGCAATCTATGCGGCGCAGCCGTTTGACTCTGATTACCGCATTCTGGCTGATTATGCCTATCTGCTCGACATGATCCTGCGCCAGCGAGTGCGTTATGTCCATTTAGCCAAAGAAGTTGCTATTTTCGATGGCGGCGGTGTCAGTACAAAATCCTCGCTGCGCCGCGATGCCGAACGGGTGCGCGCGTTAGCGACGGTCTATGCGCCGTGGGAATTGCGTCTGTATGAGGCTGTCTTTGGGGGGATGCGATGGCTCAACCGCACTCTTATCTATCCAGTGATCCCACTACTACCCGAACGGCTGCGCGCGCGCTTGAGCGGTCTCTGACGGTTGCGCGCCGGATCGTCCATGTCTCGACCGTTCATCAGCCGTTTGATCAGCGGATTTTTTATCGTGAATGCGCTAGTTTGGCGGCAGCCGGTTATGAGACGCATTTGCTGGCGCCGTTGCCGGTGACTGAGCTTGAACGGCAAGGCGTGTATCTGCACAGTGTTGGCGCTTCAGTCGATCAGCGGTTGGGTTTGGCGCTCAAGCGGCGTTGGCAGCGTATCCGGCAAGCGGCCATTTTGGCGCGCCAGTTGCGGGCCGATCTATATCACTTGCACGATCCGGAGCTGATCCCGCTTGGATTATGGTTAAAGGCGAGAACGCGAGCGCGAGTGGTGTTTGATTGCCACGAGAATAATGCAGCCTATATCCGGCAGAAACGCCATTTGCCGGTTATCCTGCGCGGTGGTTTGGCTTTTGGCATGGAGGCATTGGAACGCTTAGCGTCTCGTTCATTTGACGCGATTATTACCGCCGATCGCGGCGTGGCCGACCTCTATCTACGCCGGTTTGGCGCGCGCCGGGTGGTGACGATCCACAATTTCCCTCAGCTCGATCTGTTTTTACAACAACCGCCTCCCGCTGATGATGCGCCGTTCGATCTGGTCTACCACGGTACCATCCCTCGTTACCACCTTGAAGTGACTTTTGCTGTCGCCGAGACGCTGCGCCAGCGTGGCCGGCGGGTGCGCTGGCTCTTTTTCGGCAAGTGCCCCGAAGCGGCATGGGCGCAGGCTGAAATCGCGCGGCGCGGCTTGCAGGATGACATCGTGCTCGATGCCAATCTGGTGCCGCACGATCAGGTGGCGGCGCGGGTGCGGCAGGCGAAGATCGGGTTTATTCCCTTGCCCGATCTGCCCAAGTTTCAGCACAATATCCCGACCAAACTGTTTGAGTTTATGGCTCTCGGTATGCCCACGGTGCTGAGTGATTTGCCGCCGAGCCGTCCGTTTGTGGGTGATGGACGGTGCGCCATTATGGTGCCGCCTGATGATAGCGGGGCTTATGCTGATGCGATTATCCGGTTGCTTGACGATCCGGCGTTGCGACGTGCTATGGGGGCTGAGGGTCGCGCGCGCGTGATCAACGAGTTTAATTGGCAACGCGAGGCTCAGTATTTATTGGCGTTATACGCGGAACTGTTATGAATCGGAATGGTGTTGCCCACCAACTGATTATTACGGCTGATGACTACGGGATGTGCCCGCCGGTCAATCGGGCGATTGAGGAGTGTCTCGCTGCCGGCGCACTGCGCGCGACCTGTGTGATGGCGAATATGCCCGATTACACCGATGCTGCGCAGCTCCGCCGCTCCTTCCCGCAAGCGTCGGTCGGGATCCACTGGACGCTCACACTCGGCAAGCCGGCGGCTGACCCGGCGCAGGTGCCCGATCTGTTGGCGCCGGACGGCCAGTTCTGGCCGGCGCCGGAATTGCGCCGGCGTTGGCTTGCTCGCCAGATCGCGCCAGACCAGATCGAGATCGAGTTGCGTGCTCAGTATGATCGGTTTGTGGCTGTGGCTGGCCAACCCGATTTTTGGAATACTCACCAAAATGTGCATGTCTTGCCCGGTCTCTTTGCCTTGGCCGTAGCGGTGGCGCGCCGGCTCGGCATTCCGGCGATGCGCTCGCACCGCCGCATTACCGCGCCGCGCAATGGTTCGGCGTTCAGTTACCATCTAACCCATCCGGTCTACTGGCTGAAAGGGCAAATGATTGCGCGCTGGGCCGCTGCTGCTGCGCGCCAAGGTATGCGAATGCCGGCTGGTGTGGTGAGTACGCCGGGCTATGGGCCGGGCAAGGCGGCAGTCGAGCAGATTGTGCCGCGGGTGCCGTGGCCGCGCCACGGCCCTGCCGAACTCGTGATCCATCCCGCTACCCAGATGATCCCAGAACTCTTTGGTGAATTGACCGAGTCGCGCCTGCGTGAATATGAGGTCTTTCGCGATCCGGGGTTGGCCCGGCGGTTAGCGGCTGCTGGCGTGCGGACTGTGGGTTTCGAGGCATTGCTATGAACATGCTGCGCTTGCCTTCCCAACAGCAGATTTACGATACCGCACCGCGCTGGCTTCAGCGCGTGCTGGTCAATGCCGAAGCGGTGCGCCGCGAGTGGTTTCGTCGCCACGGCGATTATCGAAGGCTCGTGGCTGCCCACGATCCGGCGTGGTACTATCGTTCGCGCGCCGAGCAAGAAGCATGGCAGCTTGCCCAACTCAATCGCTTGCTGGTCGAGGCGCGCCGGCGAGTGCCGTACTACCGGCGCGTGTTGCCTGATCGCCCGTTGGCGAGTTTGGCTGAATTGCCCAGCTTGCCGCTGCTGAGCAAAGAGCAGATCCGGCGCAACCCGCTCGATCTCGTCGCTGATGATCTCGACCGCCGTACCCTCTGGCCGCGCAAAACGAGCGGTTCAACCGGAACGCCGCTCACCTTCTACCTCGACCGTGAAGCGACCCGCAACCATCAGGCCCCTGCTGATGCGATGCTGGCCGCGCTTGGCTGTCGCTTTGGCGAGCCGCGCGCCCGTTTCTCCGGTGCGTATGTCGCTCCTTATACCCGCGCGAAACCGCCGTTCTGGATCTGGATTGACCTCTATCGCCAGTTGCAGTGTTCGGCTTACCATCTCGCGCCTGCCTTCTACCCGCACTATCTGCGCGCCTTGCGCGAGCATAGCGTGGTGTATGGCACTGGTTACCCAACGGCGTGGCACCTCTTGGCAACGTACATCTTGGAAAGCGGTGACCGGCCGCCGCCCTTGCGCGCAATTATTACCGATAGCGAAGGGATTTCGCTTGAACAGCAGGCAGTGGTTGAGCAGGCGTTCGGCTGCCCAATGGTGCAGACCTATGGCACCGGCGAGATTGGGCAGATGGCGTGGCAATGCGAGCATCGCCGTTATCACGTGCTTAGCCGGGCCACCATCGCTGAAGTGGTTGATGATGCCGGCCAGCCGGTTGCTCCCGGCGAGACGGGCCAGATTGTGGTGACAACTTTTGCCAGTTCGGGGACGCCGTTTATTCGTTACCAGACCGGCGATCTCGCTACACTGGCCGCTGATGATTGCCCATGTGGCCGCCATAGCCCATCGTGGCTGGCGATCGAGGGCCGGATTGATGACCGGATCAAAACCCCCGATGGACGCTGGATCGGGCGGCTCAGCCATGTTACCAAGCCGGGGGTGGGGATTAAAGAGAGCCAGATTGCCCAAGTCGCGCTCGACCGGATCGTGATCCGGGTAGTGCCGGCACCTGATTTTGCGCCTGAGTCGATGCAGGCGGTGGTGGAAGCCGCGCGCCGTTATCTCGGCCCAACGATGCAGATCGAGTGGGAACTGGTCGAACGCTTGCCGCGCACCCGCGCTGGCAAATTGCGCCATGTTGTGCGTGAAATTCCGTTGTAACGCGGTCAAACCCGATGCACATCCTCTACTTGCACCAATACTTCACCACCCGCGCCGGCGTTGGCGGCACTCGCTCGTATGAGTTCGCCCGTTTTTTTATCCAGCAAGGCCATCGGGTGACGCTCGTAACCGCCGCCGATCGGCAGACGCCGTGGTCGGGCGGATGGTGGCGGCGGCGCGAGGTTGACGGCATTCATGTCATCGAGGTGCGGGCTGGCTATGCCGACTATAGCCGCGGTACGGCGATTGGTTATGGGCAGCGGATGATTGCCTTTATCCTCTTCGCGCTGGCCAGCTTGCTGGCCGTGGTGCGGGTCGAGCGGCCCGATGTGGTGTTTGCTACCAGCACGCCGCTGACGATTGGCATTCCCGGTATCGTGGCCAGTCGCTGGCATCGTGCGCCGCTGGTCTTCGAGGTACGCGATCTGTGGCCGGAAGCGCCGATCCAGATGGGGGCGCTGCGCCAACCCTTGTTGATCCTCGCCGCTCGCTGGCTCGAACGCGCCATCTATCGCCGGTCATGCCACATTATCGCGCTCTCGCCCGGCATGCGGCAGGGAATTATTGACGCCGGCGTTGCGCCGGAAAAGATCAGCGTCATACCTAACGCTGCCGATCTCGACCTTTTCCATCCCCAGCGCGATGGCAGCGCGTGGCGCGCGCGGCTGGGCAATCCACCCTTTCTCGTTCTCTACTTTGGCACGATGGGAGACGCGAATGATTTGCGGCAGGTGATTGAAGCGGCACGGGTGTTGCAAGCACGCGGGTGTGACGATATTGTCATCGCGTTAGCCGGGCAAGGTCGCCAGCGCCCCCAGCTTGAGGCATTAGCGCATGAGTATGGTCTGCGCAATGTGCGTTTCCTTGAACCGTTGCCCAAAGCCGAAGTCGCCGACCTAGTCGCCGCCGCCGATGTTTGCCTGACCATCTTCAAAGCGGTGCCGGTGTTGGCTACCTGTTCACCCAACAAACTGTTCGACACCCTAGCTGCCGGGAAGCCAGCCATTGTCAACACGCCGGGTTGGTTGCGCCAATTGGTTGAAGAGCATCAGTGCGGTCGCTATGCCCGCGCCGGCGATCCCGCCGATCTGGCCGCACAGATCATCTTCTTACGCGATCATCCTGACTTCACCCGCCAAGCCGGTTGCAATGCGCGAGCGCTCGCCGAACAGCAATTCGATCGCCGGCAACTGGCGGCGGCGGCATTGGCCGTCTTGCACACCTGCGCGGCGCGCTAAGGGTTGTGTGCCCCTGCCATTACGACGCGCCGCCATCTCCCGCTCTCCTGCTGTCATTGCGAACGGAGCAGGGCATCGCGGAGCGATAGCCTGCGGAGCGAAGCAATCTCCTGCTCTTGCGAAAGGCATGGCCTCTGCTCTCTCCCCTCCGCCAGCGGGGGAGGGGCCGGGGGTGGGGGCCACCGCATGCTTACCGCCGGGGGCGTGGAACATGATCCTAACCCAAAATCTCTTTGCGCCCTTTGCGTTCTCCGCGCCTTTGCGTTCCAACCGCTCTGCGTCCTCTGCGTTCGCTGCGGCTTTGCGTTCCAACCCTCTGCGCCCTTTGCGTGCAGCAAACGTCCATCACCACTCTAACGCCTGTTGCACCGCCACTTCCAACGAACTAGCCCGAAACGGCTTCTCAATCAGCGGCGCATCGGTAATCTCAACTCCCTGCAAGGCGGCAAACCCGCTCATATAGAGCACTTTGAGCGCCGGCGCTATCTGCCGCGCTTGCGTCACTAACGCCCGTCCGTCTATCTCTGGCATCACCACATCGGTGAGGAGGAGATCGATCGACTCGTTGTGCAGGATCTCTAGCGCCGTCTTGCCATCTTGGGCGGCAAAAGCGGTGTAGCCAAGATTGCGTAACGTGGTGACAGTCATGCGTAACAGATCTGGATCATCATCCACCACCAGTATCCGCGCCTCGCGGCGCGATGCTGGCTCGATCAAAACTGGTTCCTCGACTGCCGGCAGGTTGGCGCACGGCAGATATAGCCGAACTGTAGTGCCGATCCCCGGCGTCGAGTAGATTTGCGCCGTGCCGCCCGATTGGCGGGCAAAGCCGTAGACCATCGCCAACCCTAACCCAGTGCCGCGCCCGCGCTCTTTGGTGGTGAAGAAGGGTTCAAACGCGCGCGCGGCCACCTCTGGCGGCATACCGGTGCCGGTATCAATCACATCGATCACGATATAGCAGCCGGGGGCAAGAATGGCCAGCAACATCGTGTCTTCGTTGGTGACGCGCTGCTCTCTGATTTTGATAGTTAAGTTGCCGCCGTTTGGCATCGCATCGCGGCTGTTAATAACCAGATTAAGGATCGCAGCCTCAAGTCCTGCCCGGTCGGCGCGGGCCGGCAGAGTGGTTTGCTCGATTAACTCAAGCTTAATCGCCGAACCGACGGTCACTTGGATCAGCGGCAAAAATTCACGCAACACTTGACTGACATCAATGGTGGTTGGCGCTAACGGTTGCCGGCGGGCCACCGCCAAGAGACTCTTGGTCAGTTCGGCGCCACGGAGCGCTGCATGCAACGAGGCCTCGATCATCTGCCGCGTCGCTTCATCGCCTTGCCAATCACTGAGCGAGAGATCAAGGTTGCCGATGATAATGCCGAGCAGGTTGTTGAAATCGTGGGCCAACCCGCCGGTGAGCAAGCCGAGCGCCTCGAGCTTCTGCGTTTCGCGGATGCGTTCATCGAGCTGTTTGCGTTCGGTAATGTCGCTCAAGGCGCCGACCATGCGCGTCACCTTGCCGTCAGCGTCGCGCAACGCTTCACCCCGCGCCAAGATCCAGCGATAATTGCCATCGCGGTAGCGCATGCGAAATTCCATGTTGAATGGTTCGCTGCCGGCAAAGTGGCGATCGAGCGCCTTTGTCACGGCTGGCCAGTCGTCGGGATGGATGCGCTCGAAGAAGGTGGTGATGGCATTGGGCAGCTCATCCTCGCCAAACCCAAACAGCGCCTTCCACTGCGGCGAGAGATAGGTCACGCCGTTAACGATATCCCAATCCCATACGCCATCTTGCACCGCGCGTTCAGCTAGCGCGTACCGTTCCTCGCTAAGGCGCAACCGTTCGGCAATCACATGCTGCTCGATCACTGGCCCGGCGAGATGGCTGATAAATTGGAGGAGTGTGCGATCTTCGTTGGGCGGTGGTGCAGCCCGCGCCGACCAAACGGTAAACGCGCCAATCACTGCGCCGCCGGCGCCGAGGATCGGTTCCGCCCAAAGCGTAGTCAAGCCGCTCTCTTGCGCAGCGGACGCAAAACGCGCCCAGCCGGGATCAGTGTGCAATTCCGGTACGATCACGCGCTGCTGCGCGAGCAGCGCATGCCAGATGGCGTCCTGCCCCGATTGAAGGCTTTGCTCAAGCATCTGGCTGAGCGTAGGAGGCAAGTTGGGGGCGATGACGTGGTGTGGCCGGCGGGTGGCGAGGTCGAAAAGCACAATCGCGCAGCGGGTGTCGGGTTGCTCTTCTTCAAAGGCTTGGATCAATATGTTCATCAGGGTTTGCAAACTTTCACCTCCTAACAGGCTGGTGAAGAGTTGGACCCGAAGCCGTTCGTGTAATTCGAGCCGTTTCAAGGCGCTGATGTCGGTATGGGTGCCGAGCATGCGCACTGGCTTGCCATCCGCATCGCGCTCGACAATCGCCCCCACCGATAGGATCCATTTCCATCCGCCCTGCCGCATCCGCGAGCGAAATTCGACCCGATATTCGGGAATGCGCCCGCTGAGGTAGTTGAGGTAGGTCTGATAGACTGCGGTCGCATCGTTGGGGTGCAACCGGTCGCGCCATTGCTGGTTGGTTTCGGTGAACGTAGCCGGATCGTACCCCAACATGATTGCGTATTCATCATTGACAACGATGTTTCCATTGCGCAGATCGAGATCGTACAACCCTTGATTAGCGGCGCGTAACGCGAGTTCGAGCCGGCGTGCATTGATCTGAAGCGTTTGCAAACTTTCGTATTCAGTGGTGACATCGGTGAAAAAAACAAAAATAAAGGTCTGGCCGTTGCCATAAGCGCCTCCCGGCGCGATATTGCAGTAGAAGATTGAGCCATCGCGCCGCTGGCAAATGATATTGAGCAGGGGTGCGTCATCGCCGGCGCTCATGCGCTGAAAGGCGTCAATGATCGCTGGACGAGATTCGCTTGGGTGCAAATCTTCGATCAGCAGGGTGGTCATTTCCGCTGCCGAATACCCGAAGAGCACGTGCATAGCGCGGTTGGCCCACCGTACCTGCCGGCTGGCTAATTCGGCTTCGATTACGCCGTGCGGCGCATGTTCGACAACGGTGCGCAACCGGCGCGTTTCGCGGTCGGCCCAGCGCTGCATCCGCTCCTCGCGCTGCGCGATCAATGGCAAGCGAGCCAGATCGCTCTCGATCAAGAGATCGATAACGGCCTGCTCGTTGGCAAAATGCGTGACATCATATTCTTCCAAGGTGCAAATGAGCACGAGCGCTATGCCCACTGGCATGCTGTAGCGCGCGGCTGGCCGGCAGACGATGAAGGCCGGTGGTTGGGTTTCGAGATGCTTGATCAGGTCGCTCAGCGTAGGAGCGAAGGAATAGCTGATCTGGGGAAAGGGAATGAGGGTCTGAATGATCGACTCCCGCAGATCGTCAATGGCGAAGAGAAGAAGGTGGGTGCGAGTGCCGGCCATGGTGGTATCCTATGTGTACACCGAGGCGACAGATCGCACCGGGTATCTATTATTATATCACTCTGCGTCACTATCGCCTATAGCCTGAGACGGATGTTCGCTTTGCCACCCATCACCCCATGCGCTGTCACGCGCTCGTCGCCATGCGTCGCCTTGGCTGCGAGTGATGGTGATGTGTTGTAGGCCCTGCGCTGTGCAAACTTGGAGTTCGATCCTCCCGCTGCGGGTGATCGGGTGGCGCACGATCCGCCCGTTAGCCGGTGGCGCGCCATGGCGGGCAGCGATGAGATAAGCGAACTTTTCGTCTTCAAACGGCGCGGCGGCGCCTTTGAGCCGGCGTTGGAAGGCAGGCCGCGCAATCCGTTGCCCGAAATGGCACCAGTCATTGCGGGCGGCGAGCGGGCACTCGCCGGTGTGCGGGCACGGCGCTAGTATCTGGGCATCGCGTTTGATCAGTTCACTGCGGATACTCAACATGGTGGCATGACCTGCCGGAGTGCCCGGTTCAACCAGCACCAATGCGCCGCTTGTGGCTTTCCAGAGCCGGCTAAGCAACAGCGCCCGCACTGCCGGCTCGATCTCGCCGTAGACATACCCAGCGACCACCAGATCGCTGTCTGGCAGCCGGTCGAGCGCCAGTACATCACTGCGTTGCCACATGATGGGCGGCAGATCGGCGCCGGCGGCCAATTGCTCGCCGAGGCGCGCCATGGCCGGTTGCCGTTCGATCGCGACGATCCGGCGCAGCGATGGCCACTGCTCGGCGGCGGCCCAGATTGCGGCGCCGCTGCCCGCGCCAACATCGAGCATGCGGGTCGGAGCAAAATCAGGTTGCGCCTCTGCCAACCGCTTGAACACAGCTCGTAGCGCGGCGTAGGTGGCCGGCATGCGCCATGCCGCATACGCTATTGCCTCAAGCGGCGAACTAATGACCGGCGCGCTGCCGGCGCTCGCTTCCCGGTAGCGATTCGATAACGCAGCGGCAGTCTGCTCAAGCGCCGCCGCCGGCTGGGTGGCGATCACACGCTCTAATGCGCGCTGTAACGAAGCTGGTAGTTGCATGGTTCGTTCCTCAACTGCTTTGGTAGTTCTCTCTATTCTATTGCATCCCTCAAGACGTGACCGAATCCCCGGAAGGTCGAGCCAGCGCGTTCCTCTCTATACTATAGGTGTAAGGGCGGGTAGAACACATGAGCGCAGATATGGTTGAAGGCTTTGCGATGCGCTGGTGTACCCCTACCCCTAGCTCCTCTCCCACTGGCGTTCAAGGGCGGACAGAACATCGGTCTGGAACCCGGCCCTCAAGGGCTGGGCTAGGGGTACGAAGCGCTGCGCGGGCTGATGCCCCCACCCCAGCCCTCCCCCGCTGGGGGAGGGAGTCGCCCCTCGCGCACCCCTGATGTCATTGCGAGCCGCGCGTAGGGGTAGAGCGATGCTCTGCCCACGCGCGGCGAAGCAATCCCCTGCGAGCACGGGATCCATCACTGCACGCATCCTGTTCGCCCACGCAGGAGCTTGCTGCGGGCGCTGCGCGTCCGCGCACCGACAGGAGGAAAGTGGGTTACGCCCCCTTGAAATGACAACCGAACCAGCCTTGCGCTCCCCGCGGGTGCTGGTGCGCCAAGCGATAGAACTTGCCCCCACCCCAGCCCTCCCCCGCTGGGGGAGGGAGTCGCCCCTCGCGCACCCCTGATGTCATTGCGAGCCGCGCGTAGGGGTAGAGCGATGCTCTGCCCACGCGCGGCGAAGCAA
>JAUQOZ010000193.1:44723-71157 GCA_030550625.1 Chloroflexota bacterium
GCGAAGCAATCCCCTGCGAGCACGGGATCCATCACTGCACGCATCCTGTTCGCCCACGCAGGAGCTTGCTGCGGGCGCTGCGCGTCCGCGCACCGACAGGAGGAAAGTGGGTTACGCCCCCTTTCTGTCACAACGAGCGCAAACGGTGCGCTGCTGATCCCTGCTCATTTCATGGTATACTAAAGGCATAGCGCCCACTTACAAAAGAATCTCCTATCAAAAACTAAAGGTGCGGCCCGCTAGCCGCAGGAGTACGGAATGAACCGTGCTGAACTGATCGCAGAGCTTGAGCGTATTCTTGGCCCGCGCGGCGTGGTGGCCACACCCGATGCGTTGCTGACCTATGACGCCGATGGCTGCGTGATGGATACCCACGAGCCGCACGTGGTGGTCTTGCCAACTAGCGCCGAGCAGGTGGCGGCGATTGTCCGCCTAGCCGCTCGCGCCGGCATGCCAGTCGTGCCGCGTGGCGCCGGTACCGGTCTGTCGGGTGGCGCAACCCCGATGCAGGGCGGCATTGTCATTTCTACTGCCCGCATGGATAAGATTTTACAGGTTGATACCGCCAACGGTCGTGTGCTGTGCCAGCCCGGTGTGATTAATTGGGAGCTGTCACAGTATCTGAAGCCGTTCGGCTACCAATTCGCCCCCGATCCCTCGTCGCAAAAAGCCTGCACTGTCGGCGGCAATATCGCTAACAACTCCGGCGGCCCCCATTGCCTGAAGTATGGCATCACCGCCAGCCATGTGCTGGCCGTACAGGTTGTGTTGCCCGATGGTTCGATTGTGTGGACGGGTGATGGCAGTGCGCATACCCCCGGCTATGATCTGACTGGCGTGATCACTGGCTCGGAAGGGACGATCGGTTTTGTCACGGCGGCATGGTTGCGCTTGACCCGGCTCCCCGAAGCGGTGCGGGTAGTGTTGGCGCTCTTCCCCGATATTGCCGGTGCTTCCAACACGGTCTCACAAGTGATTGCGAGCGGCTTGTTGCCGGCGGCGCTTGAGATTATGGATCGGCTGGCGATTAAGGCCGTCAATGACATGTACAAGTTAGGGCTGCCGGAAGCCGCTGGCGCTGCGTTGCTGATCGAGGTTGACGGCGTCGAAGATGGTCTCGATGAGCTGCTGCACGATATTACCGCGATCTGTTGGCGCAACGGCGCGATTGATGTTCGTCCGGCCCGCACGCTGGCCGAGCAGAATCAGGTCTGGGCGGCGCGCAAGAATGCGTTTGGCGCGATGGGCCGTCTCGCGCCGACCTACTATCTGGTTGATACAGTGGTGCCGCGCACCAAACTACCGCAGACGATGGATGAAGTGGGTCGGATTTCGCGCGAGTTCCGCTTGCCAATCGCGAATGTGTTCCACGCTGGCGATGGTAACTTGCATCCGATTATCCTCTTTGACCGCCGCGATCGTTCGCAGAATCAGCGTGCGCTCGAAGCCGCCACTGGTGTGATGAAGGTGAGCATCGATTTCGGCGGCGTCATCAGTGGCGAACACGGCATCGGCGTGGAGAAGCAAGATTATATGACCTTGCTCTTTACGACGGATGATCTAGCGGCGATGGCCGGGTTACACCAGAGTTTCGACCCGCACGATCTGTTTAATCCCGGTAAGGTCTTCCCCAAGGGGCGCGGTTGCGGCGAGCTGGCTGCGCTGCGCCGGTCAGGGGTGGCGTGGAGTGCTTTGAAGTCGAGTTAAGCCCATGAACCTCGCACTGTTGCGCGCCGATCTAACCGCAATAAGCGGTGAGGAGTATGTCCGTGAGCATCCCGCCGATCGCCGCATCTATGGCCAAATGCCGTTGCTGGCGGTTGCTCCCGGTTCACTCGAAGAGATGGCCCAGACGGTGGCCCGTCTCGCTGCCGAACCAGTGGCGATTGTGCCGTGGGGCGGCGGTACTCAGCAGACGTGGGGCCGCCCGCCTTCCCGCCCGTTTGTGGTCGTGGAAACACATCGCCTAAACCGTATTCTTGACTATACCCCTGACGACCTGACTATTTCGGTTGAAGCTGGTATGACCTTGGGCGCGCTGAGCGCCGCCTTGGCTGCCAATGGCCAGATGTTGCCGCTCGATTGCCCGTTGCCGGCGCAGGCAACGATTGGCGGTTTGCTCGCGACCGCAATGGATGGCCCGCGCCGGTTGGGGTATGGCTCGGCTCGCGACTTGCTGATCGGCATTCGCGTCGTCGAAGCGACTGGGCGTGTCTCGAAAGCCGGCGGGATGGTGGTCAAGAACGTCAGCGGCTTCGATATGATGAAGCTCTACCTTGGCAGCTTCGGCACGCTGGCGATCATTGCGTCAGCCAATTTCAAACTGATTCCGCAGCCACGAGCCGCTGCTAGCATCCTCTGCCGCGCCGCGACACCGGCCCCGCTGTGGAAATTGGTCAATGCGATTGCTGCGAGCCAACTGGTGCCGGTGGCCGTCGAGTATCTGGAAGGTCTTGAGTTGGCCGGTGCGCCGTGTGCGGTGGCGGTGCGCAGCGAGGGCTTGGCGGCGGCGGTTGAGCGCCATGTGCGCGATGTCACGGCGTTTGCCCAGCAGGCCGGCGTTAGCGCCGAACCGCTGCGCGATGCCGCCCATGAACAGCTTTGGAACGCGATCAATGATGTGCCGCAAACGGCAACGCTCGCCGCTGATGAGCTGGTCGTGCGTGTGACCTGCTTGCCTGCTGATCTGAGCAATGCACTGGCAGCGGCGCGCGCGGCTGCTCAGCGTGCCAATCTGCCCATGCAAGTTACGGCGCGTGCGCTGAATGGTGTGGCCTATCTGCGGGTGCGCGGCTCCGCCGAAGCGTTGCGCGAGTGGCACGCTGCCCTGCTCAAAGCCGCGCCGCAGACGATGCTGCTCGCTGCGCCGCTGGCATTGATCGCCGAGCTGCCGGCTTTCGGCACGCATATCGCTAACCTTGATTTGATGCGCCGGATCAAGCAGGAGTTCGACCCCGTCGATCTGCTCAATCCGGGCCGGTTTGTGGTTGGTCAGGCGGGATAGATGAAACAACCCGGCGCAAGTTCTCTCCCACGCAACGGATCGTGCTGATCCCGTTCTTCTGGGTTGGGCGCCTGAGCACATACACAACTTATCGCACGTTCAGCCCGCGCAGCGGGCTTCGTAAGGATAGCCCGGCCATCGTGCCGGGGACGAACCCGGCCCAGCGATGGCAAACTGGCGTTGCGCCAGACTGTATTGGGCCTGTCGCCCACGCAAAGGGCTGCGCAAGAATAGCCCGGCCCTTCAGGGCCGGGGCCGAGAACCCGGCCCGGTGCTGGCAAACCGGGGCAACGACGGGCCGTAGGGGTCTGTAGCCCGCGTCAGCGGGCTTCGTAAGGATAGCCCGGCCATCGTGCCGGGGACGAACCCGGCCCAGCGATGGCAAACTGGCGTTGCGCCAGACTGTATTAGGCCTGTAGCCCACGCAAAGGGCTGCGCAAGAATAGCCCGGCCCTTCAGGGCCGGGGCCAGAGCTGAGCATAGTATTAAGGAGTATCTATAGTGTCTGTTGCTACACCGGCAACCTTGATCGATGATCTCCGCACTGCGCTGGGGGCTGATGCCGTTGTCGCCACCCCCGAAGCGCTGCTGACGTATGACTCCGATGGTAGTATGCTGGTCTCGCATCCGCCGGATGTGGTAGTGCTGCCGGCCACCGCCGAGCAGGCGGCTGAGGCGGTGCGGTTGGCTACCCGTGCTGGCATGCCGATCGTTGCCCGTGGCGCTGGTACCGGGATCGCCGGCGGCGCCGTGCCGTTGCGTGGCGGCGTGATGATCAGCACTGCACGCATGGATAAGACCCTATCGGTCGATCTGCGTTCGCGCTTGGCAGTGGTGCAACCCGGTGTGGTAAACTCTGATCTGAATACTTATCTTGCACCGCGTGGCTATCAGTTCGCGCCTGATCCCTCTTCCCAACGCGCCAGCACTATTGGCGGCAATATCGCTACCAACGCCGGCGGCCCCCATTGCCTCAAATATGGTGTGACCAGCAATCATGTGTTAGCAGTCGAGGTGGTGGATCATACTGGCCAACGCTACTGGACTGGCGATGGCGTGCTTGATCCGGTTGGCTATGACTTAACCGGTCTCATTGCTGGGAGCGAAGGTACGTTGGGGGTGGTGACGGCGGCGATTGTGCGTCTGACACCGCTGCCTGAATCGGTGCGAGTGGTGTTGGCCCTCTTCCCGTCAGTGGTGGCGGCGGCAGCGGCAGTGAGCGCTGTGATCGCCGCCGGTTCATTGCCGACCTCGCTCGAATTGATGGATCACAACGCGATCCGGGCCGTCAATCAAGCGTATGAACTGGGTCTGCCCGAAACGACCGGTACGACCGCGCTGATTATCGAAGTTGATGGCGTCAATGATGGCCTTGACGATCAGCTCGATCAGATTATCGCTATCTGCCGCGCGCACGGCGCCTTTGATCTGCGCCCGGCCCGCGATCCGGCAACGCAGGCCCGGGTCTGGACAGCGCGGAAGTCGGTGGCCGGCGCGATTGGTCGCCTTGCCCCGGCCTACTATCTGGTTGATACGGTTGTGCCGCGCACCAAATTGCCGCTGATGATGGAGCAGGTCGAGCGGTTGCGTGCCGAGTACCGGCTAGAGGTGTGCAATGTCGCCCATGCCGGTGATGGCAATTTGCACCCACTCGTGCTCTACGATCCGCGTGACCCTGATCAGCGCCGGCGGGCGCATGATCTGGCGGCAAGCGTGCTTGAACTGAGCATTGAACATGGCGGTGTCGTGAGCGGTGAGCATGGCATCGGGCTGGAAAAGTGCGAGTATCTGCCCCGCTTCTTCTCACCGGCTGAGTTGCAGTTGCACGCCACGATTCATCAGGTCTTCAATCCGACCGGCTGTTTTAACCCGGCCAAGATCTTTCCCGCTGATACGACCCCCGCCGAGTTGGCTGCTGCGCGCGCTGCCCGTTTGCAACAGCATGATCCGGCCCGCGCCGCCGCTGCGCCGGCTCCCGGTACATTCGTTGCCCCGGACACGCCGGCTGCTGCTGCTGAGCTACTCAATGCTTGCCATCACGCAGGAGTGGCGGTGATTCCGACCGGCGGCGTGACGGCTTGTGCGCCGGATGCAGTGACGGTTTCAACCTTGCGCTGGCATGGGCCGCTGCTCTACGAGCCGGACGATCTGACGATTAAGGTCGCTGCTGGTACTACCCTCGCCGAATTGCAGGAGTTGCTCGCGCCGCATAACCAGATGCTGCCGCTCGATATTGCTGATCCGCAGCGCAGCATTGGTAGCCTAGTGGCGACGGCGACCGATGGCCCGCGCCGCTTGGGTTATGGTGCGTTCCGGGATTGGGTGCTGGCGCTTGATGTGCTCGAACCCGATGGCGAGCTAGTGCGGCTCGGCGCGCAGGTGGTCAAGAATGTCACCGGCTATGATCTGGTGAAACTGTACGTTGGCAGTGCTGGTACCCTTGGCCTGATCACCGCGGTGGCGCTCAAGGTCTTTCCTCAGCCGCCAGATAGTGCGACCTTGCTCGCGCAGATGCCCGATCCGGCGACGGCATGCACGCTGCTCGACGCGCTGGCCGCCTCGCGGCTGTTGCCTACGGCGGTCGAGTATCTGGCCGATAGTAATGGTGTGGTGGTGGCAATGCGGGCCGAAGGCCATCCAGCGGCAGTCGAGCGCCATCTGCGCGAGGCGACGGCGTTAGCCCAGCAGCGCGGCGGCACGGTGTCGGTTGTCCGCGCCGCCGATGAGACTGCGTTTTGGCGGCAGACCGTCACTCGCTATGCGCCGGTTGCCGATCAGGCGCTGCTGCGGCTGAGCGTCTGGCCGGCTCGTTTTGCCGCCGCGCTCCACACCATTGAGCAAACTGCCCAGCGCCAGCAAGTGGCGGTCGCCGTCACTGCCCACGCGCTCAACGGTATCATCTACCTCCAAGTTGCCGGCGATCCAGCGCACGTGGCTGCTTATCACGCCGAGTTAGTCGCTGCGTTTCCGCATACCCGCTTGCTCGCCACTCCGCCGGCGGTCATCCCGCAGGCGCCGGTGTGGGGCCAGCCGCCAGCAGCGTTCGACCGGATGCGCGCGCTCAAAGTTGCGATTGATCCATACAACCGGATGCATCCGGGAACATTGTGGTTTACCGATCAGCGTTCATAATCCAGAGGAGAAGCGCCTGTGACAGTGACTCAACCTTCGTCGCCTGCATCGCAGCCGGTCATTCCGCTCGTGATCGGCTTTAGCGCCAAAGATAAACCTAGCTCTGACATTATCAACACCTGCGTTCACTGCGGGTTATGTCTCTCGTCGTGTCCGACCTACCGCGAGACCGGCCTTGAGATGGCTTCGCCGCGTGGCCGGATCTATCTGATGAAGGCGGTAGATGAAGGTCGGATCAGCCTCGCCAGCGAGGTCTTTCAAGAGCAGATGAGCCTCTGTCTCAACTGCCGGGCTTGCGAAGCGGTGTGCCCGTCGGGGGTGCAGTACGGCGCGATCCTTGAAGCGAGCCGGGCTCAAATTGAGCAAGCCCGTGCTGGCAAGGCCGGCCCGCCGGCAACTCCCGGCGCTCCGGAGCCGAAACTGCCGCCGCGCCCGCTCTGGCAGCGCGCCCTGCGCGGTGCTGTCTTTGGGGTATTGTTTAAGCGGATGGAGGTCTTCCGCCTCTTTTCAGCGATGATGCGCCTCTATCAGCGCAGCGGCGCGCAATGGCTGGCGCGCAAGAGCGGCCTCCTCAAGCTGTTGGGATTAGCCGATACCGAAGCGATGCTGCCTCCGATCAGCGACCACTTCAGTGTGCCGCAGGGGCAGATTTTACCCGCCGAAGGTGAACGGCGCTACAGCGTCGCGCTGCTCACCGGCTGCATTATGAGCACAGCGTTTGCCCATGTTCACGAAGCCACCATTCGCGTATTGCGCAAGAATGGCTGTGAGGTGATCATCCCGCCCGATCAAGGCTGCTGCGGCGCACTACATACTCACGGCGGCGATCTCGATGGCGGGCGCGAGCTGGCCCGGCGGAACATCGCTGCCTTTGAAGGCTTGGGAGTGGACGCAATCATCGTCAATGCCGCCGGCTGCGGCAGCACGCTCAAAGAGTACGGCCATCTCTTACACGACGATCCAGCGTGGCGCGAACGGGCCGAACGCTTCAGCGCCAAAGTCAAGGATGTGCATGAATTTCTGGCCGGCATTGAATTCAATCGCGCCGCCTTGGGCCGTCTCAACCTCACCGTCACCTATCAAGAGCCGTGCCATCTTGTCCATGCCCAACGCATCAGCGCCCAACCACGGGCATTGCTAACGGCCATCCCCGGCTTAACCTTGAAAGAGATGCCTGAGTCGTCGTTGTGCTGCGGCAGCGCCGGTATCTACAACGTTACCCAGCCTGAGATGGCGATGAGCCTTGGTGCGCGCAAGATCGACAATGCGCTAACTACCGGAGCCGAAATTATCGCCACAGCGAACCCCGGTTGCGCGTTGCAATTGGCCGGCGAGCTGCGCCGGCGCGGCAAACAGGTCGAGGTGCGGTATATTATCGAATTGCTTGATGCCGCGTATCGAAAAGTTGAAACCCCTGCCTGACAATTGCAATAAGCGATTTCTAACAGCCCTGTGCAGCCGAGTAGTGCTGCACAGGGCTTGTCCATGTTGCGTGTTCGCTTCAACCTATGCTACTATAATTGCACCAATTGGCACAAATATCGCGTGAATGCCGGCTCATGAGGTGAACACGGATGCACACAGGTGAAATGTTGGTATGTCAGCGGCTGTTTGACGGCCATCTGTGTCACTTTCGTGTTCGTGCGGTATCCTTACAAATCCATGAGTTGCTAAGGCCGGTATTGGATTCGTAATAGCAGCGGTTTGAGCGTAGGCTGTCTTGATTCGTTCGGTTGTCGCACCTATTCCTGACAGGTACCAAACTTAGACGAAAGAGGTATCAAGCGGGTAGCATTGACTAGCTCATCTTCTGCTATAATCGAACGCGATAAAATGTGCCCAAATTCACAAGTGTGCGTGCGGGTTATTGGATCCGCCCCGTATCTAGTCTGGCCACGCCAATGAGTGAGATCAATCTTCACCCTGCTGCGCCCGAGATCGAGGCTGTGCGCGCCCAATTGCAACAGGCGCGCGGCAAGCAGTTCTGGCGTTCACTCGACCAACTGGTCGATACGCCTGCCTTCCGTGAGCTAGTCGCGCGCGAATTTCCGCAGGGCGCGAGCGAGCTGGCCGATCCGGTGTCGCGCCGCACCTTCCTCAAGCTGATGGGGGCATCGCTGGCGCTTGCCGGTTTGTCGGGTTGTACATTCGCCATCAAGCAACCGCAAGAGAAGGTGGCCCCCTTCGCGCGCGCGCCGCGCGATCAGATCCCCGGTATTCCTAACTATTACGCCACCGCCGTGACGCTCGATGGGTTCGCCCTTGGCGTAACGGTCAAGAGCCGTGAAGGGCGTCCGATCAAGATCGAGGGTAATCCGGCCCATCCGGCTAGTCTTGGCGCAACCGATGCCTTTGCGCAGGCCGAGCTGCTCGCCCTGTACGATCCTGACCGGCCTGAGACGGTGCGCCGGAGCGGCCTGCTGAGCACGTGGCAGAGTTTTATTACCGCCATTACTGAGACCTTGCAGGTGCAGCGCGCTTTGCAGGGGCAAGGGATGCGGTTGTTGACGCCAACCATCACCTCTCCTACATTGCGCGCGCAGATTGCCGAGCTGCTGAATAATTTCCCGGCGGCGCGTTGGGTGCAGTACGATCCGGTTGGGCGTAGCAACACCTATGCGGGTGCGGCGCTGGCATTTGGCGCGCCCTACGAGCCACGCTACAACTTTGCCGAGGCTGAGGTGGTTGTGGCGCTCGATGCCGATTTCGTCAGCGAGGGGCCGGGGCGTGTGCGCTACGCTCGCGATCTGATGCAGCGCCGCCGCGTCCGCGCCAACACCGAATCAATGAGCCGGTTGTACGTCGCCGAGCCGGTCTTTTCGCCCACTGGCGCGCTGGCCGATCACCGGCTGGCAGTGCAGGCTGGCTTGATCGGCCAACTAGCCGCCGCAGTAGCAAATGAGCTGGGAGTGGCGGCAGTTGCGCCGGCCACTGGTCTCAACGAAGCGCAGCAGAAGTGGGTTGCTGCCGTTGCTGCCGATCTGCGCCGTGCTGGCCAACGGGCGGTGGTGGTGGTGGGTGAAGCCCAACCGCCGGTGGTGCATGCGATTGCCCATGCGATCAATGTGCAGCTTGGCGCAGTCGGTACGACCGTTGAGTATACCGACCCGGTCGCCCAGCCGTCCGATCCGCAGGATTTGGCTGCCTTGGTGAACGATTTGCGCGCCGGTAGCGTTGAGTTGCTGGTGATTATTGATAGCAATCCGGCCTTTACCGCTCCGGCCGATCTTGGGTTTGCCGAGGCGATGCGGCTGGCTAAGCAGGTTGTCGTGCTCAACCCCTACGAGGATGAGACGGCGGCGTTAGCGACGTGGTTTATCCCGCTGGCCCATCCGCTCGAGTCGTGGTCGGATGCGCGGGCGTATGATGGTACGGCCAGCATTATTCAGCCGCTGATTATGCCGCTCTATGGCGCGCGCACCGCCCATGAGCTGCTAGCGGTGCTGAATGGCTCAATCGGCACGACCGATTACGATATTGTGCGCGGATATTGGCAGCAGCAAACCGGGCTCGAGAGCGCCGCGTTCGATGATTTCTTCAAGCGGGCGCTGAGTACTGGCGTGATTGATGGTTCACGCTTCGCGCCGGTGGCTGTGACCTTGCAACCCGGTCTGCGTCTGCAAGCGCCAGCTCCTTCGGCTGGGCTAGAGCTGATCTTCCGCCCCGATCCGGCGATCTGGGATGGCCGCTTTGCTAACAATGGCTGGCTGCAAGAGCTGCCCCGTCCAATGACCAAGCTGACGTGGGATAACGCCGCGCTGGTAAGCCCGCGTACTGCCATTCGCTTGCTGAATCTGCCCTTTGATCCAGCCAGCCTTGCTGCTCCCGGCCGGGCGCGCGAGCAGGCGCTTGAGCGGCTAGCTGGTGAAAATGGTCGCATGATTGACGTGAATACGCCAGTGGGGACGTTGCGGCTGCCGATTTGGATTGTGCCCGGCCATGCCGACGATACGATCACAGTGACGCTAGGGTATGGCCGCACCCATGGCGGGCGAGTGGCGGAAGGCGCTGGGTTCAATGTCTATCGCCTGCGCCAGAGCGCCAATCCATGGTTGGTGGCCGGCGTGAGCGCGACTGCTGCGAACGAGCGCTACCTGCTGGTGAGTACCCAAAATCACTGGACCCTAGAAGGGCGCGATGTGGTGCGGGCCGGGGAATTTGCCCGCTTTAAGGAAGACCCCAAGTATATTGCCAAAGAGGTCTATACCGAGAAATACGGTTCGCCGCAAAAGCCAAAGTACCAGTCGCTGCTGCCGGGGTTTGATTACAGCACGGGCAACCAGTGGGGCATGGTGATCGACCTGTCAGCTTGTATCGGCTGTAATGCCTGCGTGGTTGCCTGCCAAGCCGAAAACAATATTCCCATCGTCGGCAAGGCGGAAGTGGCGCGTGGCCGCGAGATGCACTGGATCCGGATCGACCGCTACTATGCCGGTAGCGATCTCGATAACCCCGAAGCCTACATGATGCCGATGACCTGCGCTCACTGCGAGCAGGCCCCGTGCGAATTGGTCTGCCCAGTCGCGGCGACGGTGCATGACGCCGAAGGCATCAACAATATGGTTTACAACCGCTGTGTCGGCACCAAATACTGCTCGAACAACTGCCCCTTCAAGGTGCGCCGGTTTAACTTCTTGCAGTACAGCGACCTGACCAGCGAGAGCCTGAAGTTGATGCGCAACCCGGAAGTGACGGTGCGCAACCGGGGTGTGATGGAGAAGTGCAGCTATTGCGTGCAGCGGATCAGCGCGGCACGGATTAAAGCCAAGGTTGAAGGCAACCGCCCGCTGCGCGATGGCGAAGTTGTGACTGCGTGCCAGCAGGTTTGCCCAACTGAAGCAATCATCTTTGGCGATATCAACGATCCAAACAGCCGGGTGGCTCAGATCAAGCAGCAGCCGCACAATTACACCGTCTTCGATGAGCTGAATCTCAAACCGCGCACGAGCTATCTGGCCCGGGTGCGCAATCCCGATGAGGCGCTGGCTGGCGGCCATAGCGAAGGGTAGCAGCGAGCCGGCTCGGGGTGGCCGGCGCTAGAAATGAGTAGGGGCGTATGGTGAACTCTGGTCGCAGATCAATTTTCACCCGGGTAGCGCGGCTGGCGTGGTTGCCGCTCTGCCTGTTGCTGGTCGCTTGTCACGTTGATATGTATGACCAGCCGAAATATAAGCCGAACGCGGTGAGCAACTTCTTCCCGGATGGCCGGGCGATGCAGCCGCCGCCAGCGAATACGGTGCCGTTGAATAGCTATAATCCCGATTCGCCATTGATGACCGGGCGGATCGACGGGCAGTTGGCCGATCAGTTGCCGCCGGAAATCAAGCTCGATGCTGCCTTGCTGGCCCGCGGCCAGTCGCGCTACAACGCCTTCTGCGCGCCGTGCCATGGGTTGGTGGGTGATGGCAATGGCGTGATCGCCTATCGCGGGCCCATGACAGTGACGAGTTTGCATAACGACCGGTTGCGCACGGTGCAGATTGGCTATTTCTTTGATGTGATCACCAATGGCATCGGCCGAATGTACAGCTATGCCTCACGCATTCCGCCTGAGGATCGTTGGGCTATTGCCGCGTATGTGCGCGCCCTGCAATTGAGCCAAAATGCCGATGTCGCCTTGTTGACCGAGGCTGAGCTGCAGCAAGTCAGAGCCGGCCGCTAGGCTAGAGAGCGAGAGACGCAACCTATGTCTGCCCAAATCTTTCCGCGGAATGCCAACGCGATCTTTCTGGCCAGCCTCTTCGGCCTTGTGATGCTGGTGGTTGGCATTGTTGCTGCGATGGTTGGTTTCTATTTGTCGCCTTGGTACACTGATGTTGGTGTTGCCAAAGCTCAGCCGGTTCCGTTTAGCCACAAGCATCACGTCAGTGAGCTGAAGATCGATTGCCGCTATTGCCATGCGACGGTCGAAAAGGCGGCAACGGCCGGTTTCCCGGCGACTGAAACCTGTATGTCGTGCCACTCGCAAGTGTGGACGACCAGCCCGCTGCTTGAGGTGGTGCGCACCAGCTATCAGACCGGCGAGCCGGTAGTGTGGAACCGGATTTACGATCTACCCGATTTTGTCTACTTCAACCATTCGGTGCATGTGGCCAAAGGTATCGGCTGTAGCTCGTGCCACGGCCGGATTGACCAACAACAGTTGGCTGCCAAAGCGCAACCGCTCTATATGGGGTGGTGCTTGGGCTGCCACCGCGCGCCGGAAGATTACATTCGCCCACGCGAAGAGGTCTTCAATATGGAGTGGGATGTGAATGCGTTGTCGCTAGCCCAACGGCAGCAACTGGTGATCGAGTACCAAATTCCCACCGATGGCCGGTTGACCAACTGCTTCGTGTGCCACCGCTAGAGGAGAGTTGAACATGAGTCACGCTCATGCGCATAGTGAAGGGCCTTCCGCCGAGAGTTTGGCGCTCAATCACGAAGTGAGCGACGCACACTCGCGACCGGTGGTGTGGGGTGTTGTGATTGTGTTCGGAGTCTTGATCCTTGCTTTTGTGTTGATGGGCATCGTGCTGGTATTCACGGCAGGATCAATCACCGATGCTAGTAATACGCTGACTGACAACGAAGTGACCCAGTTGCAATTGCCGCCGGCGCCACGGCTTGAGCAGAATCCACGGGTTGACGGTGATCGGATCATTGCCGAAGCGACTGCGCGGCTCGAAAGTTATGGCTGGGTGAATGAGCGAGCCGGTCGCGCGCACATTCCAATTGAGCGGGCTATGGAACTCTTGCTCGAACATGGGTTGGATGCGGTGAAATAGCCCGCTGCATCACTAGAGAGCAGGCAGTATGAGACACTGGTTTTCGTTCGCGCTGATGGGATGGATCGCTGTTCTGCTGCTAGCGCCGGCGACGGTGTTGGCGCAGGGTGGTAAGACCAACCCATCCGATAACGTCGGCTTTGAGCAGCGAATGGGTTCGCAGGTGCCGCTCGATGCCGTCTTTGTTGACGAGCAGGGTGAATTTGTCCGACTCGGTAAGTTTTTTACTGCCGGGAAGCCGGTCATTCTCGTGATGAATTACTATGAATGCCCGATGCTCTGCTCGTTTGTGCGCGAAGGGGTGTTGGCGGCGCTGCAACAGGTGCCTCTCACAGCGGGGCGCGATTTTCAGGTGGTGAATATTAGCATTGACCCGCTTGAGACGCCGATGTTGGCGGCGAACGTGAAAGCGCTGACCATCCAACGCTATGCCCGTCCCGGCGCCGAGAGCGGTTGGCACTTCTTGACCGGCAGCGAAGAGCAGATCCGGCGGGTGGCAGACGCGATCGGGTTCAAGTATTTCTACGACGAGACGATCAATCAATATGCGCACGCTGCCGGGATGGTGGTGCTGACGCCGGAAGGCAAAACCGCGCGCTATTTCTTTGGGATTGAATTTAACGTATCGGATGTGCGGTTAGGCATCGTCGAGGCTTCAGCCGGCAAGGTGGGTAATCCGATTGACCAGTTCTTACTGCTCTGCTACCAGTATGATCCCGCTTCCGGCAGTTACACTCCGGCGATTATGACTATCTTGCGCATCGCCGGGGCGCTCACGGTCATTGGGATTATCACGATGATTGTCATGTTAAGCCGCTCGACTCCCGGCGGCAATCTGCCGCCGCCGCGTGAGGCGGCGCCGGCCTAGCGGCAGTAGCGACCGGGGCGGTTTCGCCCCCAGATAGGACGAGGTATGCGCGATTTTCCGTTGTTTCCCGATCAGGCGTCAACCTTTGCGACACAGGTTGACCAACTCTACTTCTTTCTGGTGGCCCTGAGCCTGATCTTCGCCGGGGTGCTGCCGTTTGTCATTCTCTATCTGATCGTTCGCTATCATCGCAGCCAGAAGGTTGATCGCAGCAATCCAGTTGACTCGAACTTGAAACTCGAACTAACATGGACACTGATCCCGCTGGCGTTGGTGATGGTGGTCTTCTTCTGGGGCGCATTTCTCTATGTGCAGATGCGCACGCCGCCGGCGCGCACGCTTGATGTTTACGTGATCGGCAAGCAGTGGATGTGGCACGTGCAACATCCGAACGGCAAGCGCGAAAATAACGAGTTGCACGTCCCGGTTGGCCAGCCGGTCAGGCTCATTATGACCTCGCAAGATGTCATTCACAGCTTTTACGTGCCGGCCTTCCGCGTCAAGCAAGATGTGTTGCCCGGTCGCTACACGATCATGTGGTTTGAGGCGACCAAACCCGGCGAGTATCACCTCTTCTGCGCCGAGTATTGCGGCACCGAGCACTCGCTGATGATCGGGCGGGTAGTGGCGTTGCCGCTGGCTGATTACGAGCGCTGGCTGGCGACCCCCGGCCCGGTGGTGTTGCCCGATGGCACGATCGACACCGGCCAGCCGGTAGTTGCGCCGACGATCGGTGATCCGATGGCGGCTGCTGGCGCGCGCTTGTTTACCAGTTTAGGTTGCGCTGGTTGCCATGCCATGGCTGGCGGTGGCGTTGGTCCTAGTTTGCAGGGTCTGTATGGCTCAAATTCGGTCATGTCTGATGGCTCAACGGTATTGGCTGACGAAAACTATATCCGTGAGTCGATCTTGAATCCGACAGCGCGTGTGGTTTCTGGCTATGCCGCAGTCATGCCGTCGTATCAGGGGCAGATTACCGAAGACCAGCTCAACCAACTGATCGCCTATATTAAGTCGCTTGCCGATACGGGGAACTGAGCCTATGAGCACGCTTTCGCTTCCACAAACGAGCTATATTCGCGACAACTCGCGCACCTTCACCGACTGGCTGAAGTCGTGGTTGTTGACGGTTGATCACAAGCGGATCGCGATCCTTTACCTGTTGGCGATCAACTTCTTCTTCCTGCTCGGCGGGTTGGCCGCGACGCTGGTGCGAGTCGAGTTGATCACGCCACAAGGCGATCTGATGTCGTCGGATGTCTATAATCGCGCCTTTACGCTGCATGGCGTGATCATGGTCTTCTTCTTTCTGATCCCGTCGATCCCGGCGGTGCTGGGCAACTTTCTGGTGCCGCTCATGATCGGCGCGCGCGATCTGGCCTTCCCGCGTCTGAATCTGCTGAGCTGGTATCTCTACATGATCGGCGGTATCTTCGCCCTGATTGCTGCCGTCTTTGGCGGCGTTGATACCGGCTGGACGTTCTACACGCCGTTTAGCTCGACCTACTCCAACTCGAATGTGGTGATGACGATCACCGGCGCGTTCATCATGGGCTTTTCGTCCATTCTGACCGGTTTGAACTTTATCGTCACCATCCACAAGATGCGCGCTCCCGGTTTAACGTGGTTCCGCCTGCCGCTCTTTATCTGGGCGAACTACGCCACCAGCATCATTCAGATTTTGGCGACGCCGGTGTTGGGGATTGCGCTGCTGCTGGTCGTGGTCGAGCGGTTGTGGGGGGTGGGGATTTACGATCCGGCGCTCGGTGGCGACCCGCTGCTCTTCCAGCACCTCTTCTGGTTCTATTCGCACCCGGCGGTCTATATTATGATCTTGCCGGCAATGGGTGTGATTAGCGAACTGATCAGCACCTTCTCGCGCAAGCGCATTTTCGGCTACGAGTTTATCGCCTTTTCGAGCATTGCCATCGCTATTTTGGGCTTCCTCGTCTGGGGCCACCACATGTTTGTGAGTAGCCAGTCGGTCTACGCTGGGTTGGTCTTCTCGTTCATTACGATGCTGGTGGCGATCCCGTCGGCGATCAAGGTGTTTAACTGGACGGCGACACTCTATAAGGGTTCGATTAGCTACCGCACGCCGATGCTCTACGCGCTCGGCTTTATCGGTCTGTTCGTGATCGGCGGGCTGACCGGCATCTTTCTTGGTGTGACCGCGGTTGACCTGCACGTGACCGATACCTACTTTGTGGTGGCTCATTTCCACTATGTGATGGTGGGTGGCACGATTATGGCCTATCTGGGCGGCATCCATTTCTGGTGGCCCAAGATGACTGGACGGATGTATAATGAGACGTGGGGCGGCATTGCGGCCCTGATCATCTTCGTTGGCTTTAATATGACCTTCTTCCCGCAGTTCATCCTTGGCTATCTGGGCATGCCGCGCCGCTACCATGTGTATCCGCCTGAGTTCCAGATCTTGCACGTGATGAGCACGGCGGGAGCCAGCATTTTGGCGATCGGCTTTATTGTGCCGCTGATCTACCTTGGTATCTCGTTGCGCAAGGGGGCGATTGCCGGCGATAATCCGTGGGGTGCGACTGGTCTTGAATGGAAGACCTCCTCGCCACCGCCGACGTTCAATTTTGACAAGACGCCGATTGTGACCGAAGAGGCGTATGCTTATCCGCCCGAAGCGGCTGAACGTGATGCGGCGGCATGGCGGCCCGGTTCACCGCTGTAAATCGCACTAGCGCTGCGTGGGAGCGACGTGCTAGCGCAACGTCGCTCCCGCAGTCCGGACATTCTGGCGTCACATTGGCAGGGCAGAGAAAACACAGTAGCAATTGGACGCAGAGGAGAGAGCGTTGGCAACCATCACTCATGAAGAAGCGCATACGCATACGCACGGCCCCGAACTGCAACACCAGTTCGAGACGCCGGAGCAGCAGAAAGAGGCAGCCACGCTAGGCATGTGGGCCTTCCTTGTCACCGAAATTATGCTCTTCGGTGGCATCTTTATGGCCTACATCGCCTACCGCTGGGCCTTCCCAGAGGCGTGGGAAGAATCGGCGGCCTTGCTCAATACACCGCTCGCTACCGTCAATACGGTTGTGCTGTTGGTCAGTTCGTTGACGGTGGCGCTAGCGGTGAATGCCGCGGAAGAGGGGAAGAAACGGCGGCTGGTTACGATGCTGGTGCTGACGATTGTGCTGGGCTTGACCTTCCTTGTGATTAAGGGGTATGAGTACAGCGAGAAGTTCGCCCATTGCGCCGGCGCGAAGGATCCGATCAGTTGGATCACTGGCAGCGACCTGCACGAGAGCCACGAGTGTTTAGTACCGGGCCGCGGATTCCATTTCCCCGCTGAGCATGGCTCGGCGAGCGGCGGGCACGGCGCAGCCAAGACAGCGACAATGCAATCTGGCCACCAGCTCTTTTTCTTGCTCTACTTCAGCGCAACCGGCTTGCACGCCATTCACATGATCATCGGCTTGGGGGTGATGACGACAATCTTGGTGATGGCCGTGCGTGACCGCTTCTCGCCAACCTACTTCACACCGGTTGAGATTGGCGGTCTCTATTGGCACTTGATCGACATCATCTGGGTGTTTCTCTTCCCACTGTTCTATCTGGTTTAGGAGGGCGCGATGGCCGAACAGCATACACATGCTCATGCGCATCACCACGGCGAGAAGCATACCCATATTTCACGGGGAACCTATTACCGCGTCTTTGCGGCGCTGATGGTGCTGATGGTGTTGACCGTCGCCGCGTGGTGGGTTGAGAAGAACCTGATTGAGCTGCCGGGATGGTTGGCGGTGACCATTGCGATGTCGATCGCGATTGCCAAGACGGTTTTGATTGTGCTCTATTTTATGCACGTCAAGATCAGCAGCCGGATGACGCAGGTCTATGCCGCGGGTGCATTTGTGTGGCTGATTATTCTGTTTGTGATTACAATGGGCGATTATGTGGCCCGTGGTTGGCCGCCGCAGGCTGGGCCGTTGCCGTAAGTCGCATCGATTGACGCAACTGGTCTGATCGACATAGGAAGGGCGGGTTTAACACCCGCCCTTCCTATCTCTCTGACAACCCACGCTCGGCTCGCTCTCTACCCAAATCGCTGGCGCAGCGCAGCAAGGCTGGTATGGGCGAGGCTCGGCAGGGTCAGATCGGCAGGCGGTAATGGTACCTGCCGCGAAATCGCGCCGGGGATAGCGACGACCGGGCAGCCGGCGGCGCGGGCAGCGCGGATGCCGTTTGGCGAATCTTCCAGCACGAGGCAGGAGGCGGGCGGCAGGCCAAGCCGGGCTGCGGCGGTGAGAAACAGATCTGGCGCCGGTTTGGTGGCAACGACATCATCGGCGGTTACAACGGTAGCAAAGGCGTGGTACACGTCGAGGCGCCGCAGCCACCCTTCGACCCAGCGCCGGCTGCTGCTGCTAGCAACGGCGCACGGCAGGCTGGCGGCACACGCTTCAGCCAGTAACTCGGCGACACCGGGCAAGAGCGGCTGATCGGCGCTGAGCGCATCTTTGCGGGCTTGCCGGCGGGCTAGAATCGCCTCGCGCTCGGCGATGACGCGCTCGGCTAGCAAGGGGTCGCGCTCACGGAGCAAGCTGACCAGATGGGCATGAGCGTCAAAGCCGGCGTTTGCCCCCAACGTCGCCGCCCAATCGTGAACGTTCAGAGTCACGCCGTATTCGGCGTATATTTCTTGCCAGCTCTGCAAGGCCGGCGTTTCGGTATCGACCATCAGGCCGTCGAAATCGAAGATCAGGGCGCGGATGGGCATGGTAGATCCTTGCGGTGGCGAATCATGGGTGAAGCCGCACAGCCGTGGAGCCGCATGGCCGTGCGGCTCTACGTTATCGTTATCATACCATGGTGATTGGGCCTCTGGGCTGATGGCAGGCGCCCTCTGGATCGGTTACGATAAACACGGCGCAGCTTTACCCCGGAGGATTGGATATGCTCAGCAATATTACAGAATCGGTGCGTCTGCGACCGTTCGAGGGTTCGGCAGCCGATTACGCTGCGCTGGCGGCGATTGCCAATGCGGCTTTTCCTGATAACCACGAGACGGCGGACGAGATTCAACATTGGGATGCGATTCGCCCGGCGCATTGCGTGATAGCGCGTTGGCTGGCAGAGGTGGGTGAGACAGTCGTGGCAGCGGCTGAGTATTTTCATGCCGCGTGGATGTATCACCCGCGCAAATTCTTTATCAGCATCGCAGTATTGCCTGAATGGCAAGGGCAGGGAATTGGCAGCTATTGTTATGATGAGCTAATGCGCGAGTTGGTTGAACGGCATCAGCCATTGCAGGTGCGGAGCAATTGCCGCGAAGATCAGGCGCGCAGTGTGTACTTTCTCACCAATCGCGGCTTCCGTGAAGAGATGCGCACGTGGGAGTCGCGGCTGGATCTGCGCGCGTTTGACCCGGCTCCATTTGCCGATGCGCCGGCGCGCGTCGTTGGGCAGGGGTTCACGATATGCAACCTCAACGAGTGGCTGGCGCGCTTGCCTGATGCCCGCCAGCGCCTCTACGAGGCGATGATCGAGATGCGGGCCGATGTGCCGCAAACCGAACCGTTCACGCCGGTTGATATGGCGACGTGGGAACGGACGGTGTTTGATGATCCGCACCTCTACCCGGAAGGCTATTTCTTGGCGCTCGACGGTGATGAGATCGCGGCAGTGAGCCAGCTCTGGAAGCATGCTGAGCCGGATGTGTTGATGACCGGCATCACTGCCACGCGCCGGCATTACCGGCGGCGGGGGTTGGCGCTGGCGCTGAAGGTGCATGCGTTGGCCTTCGCCAAAGCCGCCGGCTACCGCGAGGTGCGCACCTATAACGCGACGACCAACCGGGCCATGTTGAGCATCAACGAAGCGTTGGGGTTCGTGAAGCAGCCGGCGTGGATCGAATTTGTGAAGGATGTGGCATGAGGGGAGCGGTAGTAGGGACATTGCGCCGCAATGTCCCTACATTGCGCCGCAATGTCCCTACAGTGCGGCGCAATGTCCCTACGTATACCGGTATTATGTATGATTACCATTCGACCTTTTCAACCTACCGAAACCGATTATCATGCGATGGCGACGGTGTACGGCGCTTTGGCGCCGGACGCGCCGCTCAATGCAACCGAGTGGCGAGTGCGCGATGAGTTGCACAACCCGCAATTGGCGCTCTACCGGGTGATTGGCGAGCTTGATGGCGTTGCGGCGGGTTATGCCGAATATTATCAGCCAACATGGTGCGCTGATCCGTACCATATTGAGACGTTGGTCTACGTGCATCCGGCGTATCAGGGGCGCGGGTTGGGCGCGGCGCTCTGGCAGCATGTGCAGCAGGCTTGGCAGGCGTTGCAGCCGCGCTACGTGTTGGCAAAAGTGCGCGAAGATTGGCAGGCTGGGTTCGCCTTTGCCGTGCGGCGCGGTTTTCAGGAAGAGCGGCGGGTGTGGCTCTCGCGACTTGAGGTGGCGAGCTTTGATCCTGCTCCCTTCAGTGGCGCAATTGAGCGGGTCAAGGCGCAGCGGATTGAAATCCACAGCTTTGCGGCGCTGGCTACTGCCGATGCCGGCTTTTGGCGCAAGTTGTATGAGTTTGAACAGCACACAACCTGCGATGTTCCATCAGCATTTCCGGTCGCCATACCGCCCTACGAGCAATGGATCAAGCTCTACCAGCCTGACAATGGTGCGGTGTGGGAAGGCAGTTTTGCGGCGATTGCTGATGGGCAAGTGGTCGGGATTAGCACACTCGAGACAATTGATAACGAAACCGATCTGGAAGTAGGCTTTACGGCGGTGCGGCGCGACTACCGTGGGCGCGGGATTGCGCTGGCGTTGAAGTTGTGTACGATTGCGTATGCCCAAGCGATGGGTGTGACCGGGATTCGCACCGACAACGACAGTACCAATCAGCCGATGTGGCAGATTAATCAACGGTTAGGCTTTCAACGCGGGCCGGTGTGGATCGTGCTGTGCCGGCGTGAGCAGATCGAGGAGGTGACGTGAACGGGTTGCCGTTGGTTGAGCTAGCAGGCGATGCTTACACACAGGGTTGGCGGCACGGGCGCGTCTTGCGCGAGGCGATTGCCGCCAACCTGCGCATTTATACCGCACGGTTCGAGCGCGAATTGCGCATGCCGCTGGATGAAGTATGGCGGCGCGCTCTGCGGTATGCGGAAGCGATTGCTGGTCAGAACCCGGATTATGCCGCCGGGATGCGTGGAATTGCCGATGGCGCGGGCATGGAGCTGGCGGCGATTGCGGCGCTGAATGTGCGGTATGAGCTGTTTTACCAATATTTCCGCGAGTATGATCATCCGCCAGCCAAGCCTGATGGGTGTACGGCGTTTGCCCTGTTGCCCGCCGAGACAACCGATGGCCATCTGCTGGTTGGTGAAAATTGGGACTGGATCACCGGCGTGCGCGGCGCAATTGTAGCGACGGTTGAACCTGACGGCCTGCGCACACTGGCCTTTACCGAAGCCGGCATTTTTGGCGGCAAGATCGGTCTAAATTCGGCGGGGTTGGCGTTGTTGATTAACGGGCTCAGCAGCACGGCTGACGATTGGGCGAGCCTGCGGCGACCGTTTCACGTGCGCTGTTATGAAATCTTGCGCGCGCGCACGCTGGCCGAGGCGCAGGCGGTGATCACGGCGGAAGCGCGGGCCGGTTCGGCCAATTTCCTGATCGCCCAAACGCCCGATCAGGCGGTCAATATCGAAGCGGCGCCGGAGGCCATCGCGCTGAGCAATTGCGCCAACGGTTGTTTGATCCACTCTAACCACTTCCACAATCCATCTGCGTTAGGCATTGTTGAACGCGCGATTGAGCGGGTGCCGCATTCGCAATGGCGGCAAGCGCGTTTGCAAGAGCTGCTGGCGCCGCGTCCGCAATCGCTGGCGAGCGTACAAGCGGCGTTGCGCGACCATGAACGTCATCCCTATTCGGTCTGTTTCCACATTGATCCCGCCGATCCGCCCGATGAGTATTACGAAACGGTGGCGTCGATCATCATGGATGTGACGGCCCAAACGTTGTATGCTACTGATGGGCCGCCATGCGAGCGCGAATATGTGCCATACCGGTTGGCGGCTGGGGTGGAAGCGGCCTGATCACGAGGCAAAGGCGACTCATGCGCACGGTTCTCTTTATCTGCACCGGCAACTACTACCGCAGCCGCTACGCCGAACTGCTGTTCAACGCGATGCGGGTGCCGGGTTGGCAAGCCGATTCGCGCGGTTTGCGGCTCTCGGCTGCCAATCAGGGGCCGATCTGGCCCAATGTTCTGGTGCAATTACAACAACGCGGCTTTCCGCCGCCATCCGAAATCCGGCCACCAATGGCCTTGACCGAACCCGATCTGCGGCGAGCGACCGTAGCGATTGCCTTGGATGAGCGCGAGCATCGCCCGCTAATGCAGCAACGCTTTCCGGGGTGGGTGGAGCGAATCCGTTACTGGCAAACGCCTGACGTGCCGTTCTTGCCCGCCGATGAGGCGTTTCGCCGGATCGAGACGGGAGTGGCTGAATTAGTGGCGGAACTGAGCCATTGGCAACCTGCGGGCTAGGCGCGTGTGTTGTGAGAGGTGGCTATAGGCGCTCGCGATTGGCATTAGGCAAGAGAGCAAGCGTGAATGGGGCGCCGGCGTTTGAGGCATGCACGGCGGGCCGGCTACAACACGTGAGGGGAACCCATGGAGATTGGCGTCGTTTCGGATACGCATGGCCGGCTGGCGCCGGCAGCGCTGACAGCATTAGCCGGGGTTGAGCTGATCTTGCACGCCGGCGATATTGGCCATGAAACCATCCTCGACCGGCTCGCCACCATTGCGCCGGTGCTAGCCATTCATGGCAACACTGATGAGGGAACGGCGCTGGCCCGCGCCTATCCGGCGCACCGCTGGATCGAGCGCGAAGGTGTTGTGATCTATATGACCCACATTGGCGGCCAGCCCCGCCATCTTGTGCAATCGTTACCGAAGACGGCTGATGGACGGGCGCCGCAGGTCTATATTTTCGGCCATAGCCACCGGCCATTGTACGAAATGTACAATGGGGTGCTCTTTCTCAATCCGGGTACTGCCGGCGCGCCGCGAGGGGCGGGGTTGTCAGTGGCGAGGTTGACAGTGGCCAGTGGGCAAGCTAGGGCTGCGATTATTGAGTTGGAGAGATGAGGGCAAGAGGGCGTTATGGCTCCAACCACAACAGTACAGCGCAGACTCGATTGGCGCGGGCCGGTTGTCGGGCTTGGTTTCATCATCCTGTTCGCGTTGCTCCCGACGATGGCAACGGCATTGGATTGGGAACGGCGGCTGTTCTTTGCAGTGCATGGCATCTGCGCGCAAAGTCACAATTTGATCTCAGGCGGAGTGCAGTTTCCGCTGTGCGCCCGCGATAGTGGCATCTACCTTGGGCTGATGGTGACGCTGGGGATGATGGCAGCCTTAGGACGGATGCGGGCCGGGAGGTTGCCGCCGCTGCCAATCGGCTTGACGCTAATTGGGCTGATGGCGGTGATGGGGATTGATGGGTTGAATTCAACCGTTGCCGAGCTAGGTTTTGCGCCGGCCTACCCGCCGCGCGACGATCTGCGCCTTGTGACCGGGCTGGGGTTTGGCGCGGCGTTGGCGGTAGGGCTGTTATTGGTGGCGAATCATACCTTTCTGCCGCCCGATCTGCTGGCTGCCGAGCAAGCGCCCATCGGGAGCTGGCGCGATCTGGGGATCGTGATCGGCGCGTTGGGCCTTGTGGTGGCAGCGATCGCCGCCAACCAAGCGGTGTTGGCATGGCCGCTGGTCTTGTTGAGCGTGATTGGGGTGACGGGGGTGATGACCTTTGCCGTGGCGCTGCCGATCAGCGCAATTGCTGGTTTGGGCGGGCGGGTGCGGCATGTACGGCAATTGGCCTTGCCGGGGATAGCTGGGTTTCTGGTGGCGTTGCTGTTGTTGGCCGTGCTAGCGCGCTGGAAAATCGGTTTAGAGGTATCAGGCTTGCTGCCGCCGCCATTGATTCCAGAGTAGACCTCTGGTAAAGCCGCACGGCTGTGCGACTCCTGTCTGGCGAGCGGGCCGGTGGCCCGCGCCCCGTGCGGTGAGCACAAGGCAGGCCAGCGGCTCGCGCGCCGTGGGCAAGTGAGACGGCGGGCCAGCGGCTCGCGCGCCGTGGGCAAGCGGGAAGGCGGGCTAGCGGCCCGCGTGCCGTGGGCGAATCCGGCCCGGCGAGCGAGGCGGTAATGCGGCTGTGGCTAAGCCGCACTACCGCCTCATTGAGCATACCTTCACCGCGGCATCGTCACCTTCAGATCATTCAGCGCAGTGCGCAGGTTGTCGAGGGCGACGCGCGCCTCAGGCGGGAGCTGATCGATCCCGGCGACCGTTTCGAGTACGCGATTAGCCGCGATTGCAAGGCTATCGAGATGGCCAAGCAGACAGCCAGCTTCGCGCGCTTCGGCAGTGCGCTGGCCGAAGAGGGCGTGCCAATAATCGGCTGAAGCCAGATAGCGCGTTTCGCCGAGCAGCTCAAGCGCCAGCGTACAGCGGTCGAGCGGGCGGATCGCCAATACCTCTCGATCGTTAAGCGTAATCTGGCCGGGTGCATGGCGGATCAAGGCGATCGCGTCATCAGTGCGGCTAACGCCATCTTCACTCAGATGCAAGGTTCGGATCTGCATACCACCAACTCCTTCGCTTAAAGACGACCGTGGCGCTCGAGAGCGCTGCGTGGTAATTCGAGCGGGCACAAGACCAACAGCGCCTGCGCTGGGGCATGGCCGGGATTATGCCAGCGGTGGGGCAACACCGCCTCGAACAACAGGCTATCGCCGGGGCCGATCGTGTAGGTGTGATCGGCGACGGTATAGAGGATCTGGCCACTCAACCCAAACACAAACTCTTGGCCGGTATGGACGATTGCCTCGGGACCGCTGCCGGCGCCGGGATCGAGCGTGAGCAACAGCGGTTCGAGGGTGCGATTGGCCAAACCGGGCGCTAAATCGGTGAGCGCGCCGTGCGGGAAGAGGGTGGCTGTCGCCTGACCGGCAGGGGTGAAGACCACGCGCTGTTGGGGCACGTCAGGCGTAAAAAAGGCGCTGATCGGCACTTGCAGCGTCATCGCGAGGCGCTGGAGTGTGCTGACGCTCGGCGAGGTACGGCCATTTTCGATCAGGCTAAGCGTATTCACGGCTAACCCGCTCGCTTCGGCCAGCGCGCGGATCGACATCCGGCGCTGCTCGCGCAGGGCGCGCAGACGGCTACCAACATGAACACTCACATCTTCCCCGATGCCGTGAGTAGCACTGGCAAGTTCAACCTCAGAACGCACGGCTCTCTCCTTCCGGTTGCGCTTGATCTGTTCATTATTATAAGACAGATTTGTGATTTGTCACCCAGTAAATTGGTTGTGTTCTAGTAACAGTTGCTAGGGCAAACAGAACCCCTGCGCCTTGTAGTGGCGCAGGGGTTTGGGAAGCAATCAACAAAGACGCGCGCGATCAGTCGCCGGCAGGGGTGCGCTGGCGCATCCGCTCATACTTCTCGCGGGCGCGGCGGGCAAGCGCGAGGGCGCGGCGCTCGCCGTGCTTGGCGATCGAGTACGAGGTGCGGCGGATGCGGTTGCCGTCGCGCCACGTCGCCTCGTAGACCTCGCGGCCATCTTTGATGGTGCGGCGCACGCCAACAATACCAGTGCTGGTGCGGGAAACGCCAATCACTTGCCGCTCGGTGCGCGGCTTGCCCAGCTCGCGCTCGGTGGCGTTGCGCCACTCGATAGCGGCAGCCAAAGCGGCGAGCCGGTCGCCATACACCGAATCGGAGAAAAACTTGCTCCGGCGCTGCTTGTTCCACGTCACGCGCACAAAATAGCCAAAGGTGCGCTTAGCCGGGTGATCGATGCGGGTAATCCCTTTGTGCTTGGTGGTCTTGGGGCGGAGACGAGCCGGCAGCTTCTTCGTCTCGGCCACAGGCTGCTCGGCAGGGGTGGCTAGCAGCCGGCGCGCCTGTTCCGGGTCGAGATCGGGGAGCGGCTCGTAGCGTAGTACGGCCATCGGATCTTCGGTTGCGGGCAGCGTCGTTGCTTCCTCCGCAGCAGTTGTCGGCTCGATAGCCGGCAGATTGGCCGGCCGGACAGCGTGTCGGCGGGGCATTGCTGATTGCTCCTTTTGAAAACGTGGTCGAACTTGTACATTTAGTGATTGCCTCGAAGGTTGAAACCTCCGATTTCTATCATACCATATTTTGCCCATTCGCTGCACAGTAATACTGGGCAAAAAAGTACAAATTTGGTTGGATAGAGCGTCTGATTTGACAACAAGCGATTGTGATATAACGCACAAATTTGAATAAAATTGTGGTTTTTATCACAAAACCGCTAGGGTGAAAGTTCCCTGTTCAACTGTCAGGTGGTGAACAACTGTTGGGCAGGTGGGGTGATGCAGGCGTGGGATCAAGCGCGATTGGGCAATATTCGGAACTATAAGTTGTAGCTTTGCACAATCGTAATCAGTATAGCTTAGCTTATAGACGTAACATACAAGAGCTTATATTGCGAGATGTGGAATGTTGAGAATATGGATCGCCGTGCGACGAATCCAGCCCTTCAGGGCCGGGCTAGGGGTACGAAGCCCGCTGCGCGGGCTAGCCCTCACCCCCCAGCCCCCTCTCCCCCCTGACGGTAGGAGCGGGGGAGCCGC
>JAUQOZ010000014.1 GCA_030550625.1 Chloroflexota bacterium
AGCGGGAGATTACCCCGCTGCGTTAACTGCTTATCGCTACGCCGAAGACCGGAACGGTTATTCAGAAGCATTTTGGGAGCTGCGCAATGCGGTGTTGCAGCAATACCTCGGCCCGTTCATCGTGGTGGCGACACTGGCCGCGCTTGGCCAGAGTATCTTCCGCCGGTTCGAGCGACAGCACGGCTGGTTAGCGCCGCTGCGCGCCGGCATGCGCCGGCTGCGCCGGTACCGGCTGGTCGATGACGCGATCTTCTTGCTGCGCTTCGTGCGCCACCCGGTTGATAGCTTCTACTACATCAAGGCTAACCAGCGCGGCAGCCTGCGCTTCGCCCTGCTGATCTACCTGTGGGTGATCGCAGTGCATGTGTCCTCGCTCTACCTGATGGGTTTTCCGTTCAACCCGTATGCCTACCCCGGCCAGATTCGGGTCGAGAACGAGATCGCGCTGTTGGTGGCGCTGTTTGGCTTGTGGAACGCCGCCAACTATTTGGTGTCAACCATCAGCGACGGCGAAGGACGGGTGCGCGATGTGGTGATCGGCAGCGCCTATAGCCTCGTTCCCTATGCGCTGTTCATGCCGGTGGTGATTGCGGCCTCGAATGTGCTGACGCTGAACGAAGTCTTTTTGGTCAGCTTTTCGCAGCAGGTCATCTTGGCATGGACTGGATTGATGCTTTTCATTATGGTGCGGGAAATCCACAACTACACCATTTCCGAAACGACAAGCAATGTGCTCAAGACGCTGTTCACGATGGCGATGCTGGCGTTAACCGCCTACATCTTGTCATTGCTATTTGGGCAATTGTTCGACTTTGTGAACGCGGTCTGGCAAGAAATCGGCTTACGTAGTCTGTAACAACGCTGCATGGGATCACCGGCGAGGCTGAGGGTGAAAGCATATCCATTCATCATCCTGATCGCAGCAGTATTGCTGGCAAACGCTCCGGCCACGAGCCAAGCCGCGAGCGCGTTGGTCACTATCCCTGCCGGCTACGAGCGGGTAGCGGCCAACGCCAGCTTCGAGCTGTACCTCAACCGCGAAACGCTGGCGTTTAAGGTGCGCGACCGGCGCAGCGGGTATGTCTGGTCGTCGAACCTTGATGAGGTCACGCCAGACGACCGGCTCAACCGGACGTGGACGGCCTTTGCCCGTAGCGGGATCAGCATCGAGTATATGGATGCGCGCACGAATACCCGGCGGGCCTCGATCACCAATGCCGAACATCAGGTTGAGGTGACGCTGCTTGGCGATGGGTTTAGCGGGCAAGTCACGTTCACCGAACCAGCCATCACCGTGACGGTACAGGTCACGCTCACGCCGGCAGGGGTACGGGTAGCGGTGCCGTTCAGCGGGATCAGTGAAGCGGGCAACTTCCGGCTGGCCCAATTGCACCTCTACCCCTTCTTTGGCGCGACCCGCGAAGCCGCCACGCCGGGGTATATGCTCATTCCTGACGGCAGCGGCAGCCTCATCGCCTTCGCTGAACGCACCACGGCCCGCACGATGTTCTATGGCCGCTACTACGGGCCTGATCTCGGCATGCGCGGCGAGCTGCCCGCCAACCCCGACACCCGCCCCACCTACCCGTTGTCGGCGCCAGTCTTTGGCATGGTACATGGCGAAGGGCAGCATGCCTTTCTCACTGTGCTCGAACAAGGCTCGGCCTTTGCTGAATTGCTCGCCCACCCGGCAGGGATTATCACCAAATTCAACTTTCTCTACAACCTGTTCATCTACAACGAGAGCTACTTCCAACCCACCAATCGCTCCGGCGCGGGAGTGACGGTCATCCAACCGCAGACCAACGCCTTCGACATCGTGCAGCACTACCGCTTCCTTAGCGGCGCTGAAGCGGATTATGTCGGCTTGGCGCGGGAATACCAACGGTACCTGCTCGAACTGGGTGTCTTGCACCCGCCAACCGCCACCAGCGGCGAGCTGCCGTTGCGGGTTGAGTTTTTGGGGGCGGAACGCGAGCGGGTGCTCTTCTGGCAACGGGCCATCCCGATGACCACCATCGCCGAGATGGCCGAAATTCTCGCCGACCTGCCCACCAAACGGGTGGAGGTGGTGTACTACGGCTGGCAACCGCAAGGCGCCACCGCGCCGCTGCCGCTAGACGTGCGGATCGAAGGCGCGTTGGGCAGCCGGGGTGCGTTGGAACGATTGGCGCAGACGATTGCCGCGCAGGGTGGCAACCTGAGCTTGTACGTCGATCCGCAAGCCGGGATTGTTGATGAGAGCGGCTATACCCGCACCGAAACGGCAATGGCGATTAACCGGGCCAGCGTGCGCGGCATGCACCGCGGCATGCAGCAGATCTACTTCACTGTACCGGCAGTTGAGCGGCGAATCACCGCATGGCGGGCAGCCTTCTCGTCCGCCGGATTAGGCATGGCGCTCGACGGGATCGGCTTCCGGCTCTACAGCGACTTTCGGGCCGAAACCCGCCGCAACCGCGAAGCGAGCTTACAAGCCTACCAAGCGCTATTGGCAGCGAATGGCCCCTTCGCCCTCTACCGGCCCAACGCCTACTTGTGGGGAGCCACGCGCGCCTACTATGATATGCCGCTCGGCGATAGCGGCTACATCTACACCACCAACGCTGTGCCCTTCCTGCCGATCGTCCTAGCCGGCTACATCCCATACTACGGCCCGCCGCTCAACTTCTCGTCGAATCTGGAAGAAGACCTGCTGCGCCACGCCGATTACGGCGCCTATCCGTCCTTCTTACTCACGCACGAAGTGACAGCGGCGATGTTGCAGACCCGCTCGAACTGGATTTACACCTCGGCCTACCGCCAATGGCGCGATGAGGTGCAGCGCGCTTATACCCGGCTGGCCAAGGTGCTAGGGCCGGTGCAGGGAGCGGCCATCGTCGCGCGCGCCACGCCCCTGCCCGGCGTGGCTGTCACCGACTATGCCAACGGCAAACGGATTGTAGTCAACTACACGACCCAGCCGGTCACACTGGCGGGCAGAAGCATCCCGCCACGCGAGGCGGTGGTGATAGAGAGGTGATGATGCGCGCAAGGACAACCCAGCCTGTCATTGCGAGGGAGGACGGCCACCCGCGAAGCAGGGTGCCGCCCGACCGAAGCAATCTCCCCCGTCAGCGGGAAGGATGCCGAGCGGGTGCCTGCCGTGCTCGCGGGGGAGTGCGTCGCCGCCTCCGGCGGCTCGCGATGACAACCCAACCTGTCATTGCGAGGGAGGGCGGCCACCCGCGAAGCAGGGTGCCGCCCGACCGAAGCAATCTCCCCCTTCAGCG
>JAUQOZ010000116.1 GCA_030550625.1 Chloroflexota bacterium
CTGGAGCGGCGGCGAGCCGGATCCGACCGCGATTCGCCAGTTTTTGCGTTATGCGACGGCCACATGGCCCACTAAGCCGGAAGCGGTCATCTTGGTGGGTGATGGCAGTTCCGATCCGCGCAATTATCTCGGTCACGGCTGGCCAAGCCTGATCCCGCCCTATCTAGCCGTGGTCGATCCGTGGTTGGGTGAAACGGCCTGCGAGACCTGTTTTGCCCAACTGGATGGCGATGATCCGCTGGATGAGAGCCTCTTCCAGCCTGATCTGTGGATCGGACGCTTGCCGGTGAAAACTGTAGCCGAATTGCAAGCACTGGTCGCCAAGTCGCTTGCGTATGAGCAGAGCAGTGGCGCGTGGCAGCGCCATGCGGTTTATCTGGCCGATAATCCCGATCCTGCCGGCGATTTTGCCGCGTTGCTCGATGAAGCGATTGCGCTCCAGCCGGCCCAAACCAGCGCTACGCGCATCTATTACGACCCAGCAGGGCCAGCCGGGCGGGTAGCCGATGCTGTGGCTGCCCGTGAGCAAACTTTTGCCGCTTTCAACCAAGGCGCGGGTTTGCTCGCCTACGCTGGGCATGGGTTGCAGTTTCAATGGGCTTTTACCCGAGAGGGGATCACCGATCCGTTTCTGTTGAATGTTGATACGGCAACTGATCTGCGCAACGCGCCAGCGCTGCCGGTAGTGCTGAGTATGACCTGCCTCACCGGCGCGTTCCAGCATCCGTCGTTCCGCGGCACGACGATTGATGAAGCGTTAGTGCTGAACCCTGCCGGCGGCGCGATTGCCACGTGGAGTTCAAGCGGGTTTGGCGTGGCTTACGGCCATCGCCAGTTGTTGCTCGGTTTCGTCACCGCACTGTGGGCTGCCGAACCACGGTCGCCGCTCGGCCAGTTAGTCGCTGCCGGTTATGCCAATCTTGCCGCCAGCGGCGAGTCGCGTGAGTCATTGTACACCTTCTTGTTGTTGGGTGATCCGCTCACGCCAGTCGCTGTCCGCCCATTGTATCAAGTGAATGTGCCGATCGTGCAGCGGTAACACGCATCCTTTACGGATTCGTGGCCGGTGGTTCAGCGGGTGGCGGCGCTGGGTTGTCGTTGGCCGTCGCCGGGCGAGTCTGATCGACCCGCACCCACCCTACGTATCGCGTGTCTCCCGCACGCACCATCGCTTCGTACCAGTCGCCTTCGCGATTGAAGACAAAGACACGGCTATCAGCCGGTACGCGCGCCACCAGCCGCGCTGTATCGGCTGGCCCGGCCCGCACCGCTGTCTCAGCGCTGGTGTAGAGGATCGGCCATTCAGGTGGCAACAACGCCGCGCCATCGTTCGGATCGCGCTGCTTGAGGTAGCGCAGAATCCCTTCGGCGATCCCACGCGCCGCAAGATCGGGACGGGCGACAATAATCTCACGATCGGCGGCATTGGTCAGAAATCCTGTCTCGACGATAATTGCCGGCGTGGTGCGGGCAATCGCGTGGCTGTGGCGACGGTAGTTAAAGGCGTAGTAGCCGCGCATGTTGATAGTGATGCCGTTCCGATCCTCTGGCAGGCCGGTGATCACGCCATAGGTTGCCGCGACTGCCTCCATCAGCGCGCGGCTCGCCGCCGATGCGCGCCACGGCGTAGCGATCTTCCATCCCCGTGCCCCTTCCGTTGAACCATCGGCATGGATCGCCACGAACGCATCGGCATCATACGCCGGTGGTACAGTGGCGGGCAGCAGATCAACCTCCACCCCCGCCGCGACCAGTATGTCACGAACCCGCACTGCAATCGCTTCGTTCACCTGCGCTTCCGTGATCCCATTCCAGCGCGCGCCGGTTGAGGTGCGCAAGTGCGCCTGTTCCTCTGGTAGTTCGTGCGAGCGCAAGTGCCCGATCTGAATGCCAACCCGCGGCGGTGTGCCGGGCGGGCGCGGCGTTGGGGTTGGTGGCGCGCTTGGGGTTGTGGTTGGCGCTGGCGGCGCCTCTTCCGCTATCGTATCACTCACCGGTGGCGGCGCGGCTTGCGCCACTCGCGCCGGTGTCGCCGTTGGTGACGGCGGTAGGGTCGGCGAAGGCAGCGGTAACGGTGTCGCCGTTGGCGTGTTAGCGACCTCGCGCTCCGCTATCCCTGCCGGCGTTGCTGCTGGTGCGGGCGCGCAAGCAGCTAGGATGAAGAAGTGAAGTAGAATAAGGCAAGTTATCAGTCGCATACGCGCATCATACCATTTCTGCGGCGATAGTTGGTAGAGAAATTGCTGAGAAATCGGGTACTGCGGCTATCCGCGAGATTCTGTCTATGCCTGTGACAATAAGGAGGAAGCTGCTATGTTAGTGGTGAAGGTGGGTGGCAGCGCCGGCAACGACTACGACGCGCTCTGTGACGATGTGGCTGCGCGCTGGCAAGCCGGCGAGCGGCTGGTACTCGTTCACGGCGGCTCGGATCAGACCAATCGCTTGGCCGAGGCGCTTGGCCATCCACCCCGCTTTGTTACCTCGCCGGGCGGCCATACCAGCCGTTATACCGACCGGCGCACGCTCGAAATCTTTCTCATGGCGACCGCTGGTCTGATCAATAAACAATTGGTGGAACGGTTGCAGATGCGCGGGGTGATGGCGTTGGGGTTGAGCGGCCTCGATGGCCGGTTGCTGGAAGGCAAACGGAAATCGACCATCAGAGTGATCGAGCAGGGTCGCCAGATGATCTTGCGCGATGATTGGACTGGGACGATCGAGCAGGTGAATACGCCGCTCTTGCGCATGCTGCTCGATGCCGGCTATCTGCCGGTAGTGGCGCCGATTGCCTGTTCCACCGTTGGCGAAGCGGTCAATGTCGATGGCGATCGCGCTGCTGCCGCCATCGCCGCCGCGCTCGGCGCGCAAACACTGATCCTGCTCTCGAATGTGCCCGGCCTGTTGCGCAACTTTCCCGATGAGGCATCGCTGATTACCCACATCCCGCGCACCGATCTCGAAGCCAATATGACCTACGCCGCCGGGCGGATGAAGAAGAAACTACTCGGCGCGCAAGAGGCATTGGCCGGCGGGGTGCAGCGCGTCATTCTCGCCGATGCCCGTATTCCATCGTGCATCAGCCACGCACTGGCCGGCGGCGGCACCCATATCGCCTGACCCTTGCGGAGTGCGGCAGTCTCACTGCCGCGCGCTTCTGGAGTGCGGCAGTCCCTCTGCCGCACGTCATGGGATCGATGCCAGTTGCTGCCATCACCCCTCCCCCAGCGGGAGAGGGCTGGGGTGGGGCGGTGCGCACCGCTCCCCGC
>JAUQOZ010000245.1 GCA_030550625.1 Chloroflexota bacterium
TCATCAGGGATCACCAAGCTGCCGAGGAAGCGGGTAGGAACAAGGTTATCCTTGGTGAGGCCGTAGTTATGATCTGAATACTGTGACGAAGATTCCAAAAGCATCGCTTCCCGGATGGCCAGCACCGTGTATAGTCGTTCGTCTTGGGCGATACCGCGCCGGCGGTTAATGCCAACGCGGGTCTGCATCCGCTGCTGCACCTTGCGAAACTCGATCGCATTGTCGCGCTGGGTGTAAAACTTGGCGCCAGCCGCCTCCCATGGCCGTCCATCGGACGAGGTGGGGGCGTAGATCAGGGCTGCCGGTTGCTGCTGTTCCCAGCAGACGCGCTGGTAAAGCGAGTCGTATACACGCTGGTCATCACCTTTCGGTTGGATGGCCGTCGCCGGCAACGGGCGTACCCATGGATCGCCTTGGTATGCGGGGTAGGCATTGTGGCAGCGGATAGCGCGCAGCAAGGGCAGGTTGGCCGAATTCTTGCCGAGGATCTGGCCGAGCGCGCCAAAGATGGCAGCGCCGGGGATGTAGTCTAAGCTCCGGTTGAACTGGGCGCCGGGTTTGCGTTCAGGGAAAGCCAGCGGCGCTAGCGCTTCGATCTCAAGCCGCACGATCATGAGTGACCTCCGAGCTACTGCACCAGCGCCTGCAGATCTGCGCGCAATTGTGTTGCCAGACGCTCTTGTCCATTGAGAAAGACTCTTGCCTCAACCGTTGCCCAACCCAAACCGCGCGACTTTGCGCCGCCCCAACGAGTGCTGAGATGCGTCGCCATCCAGAGGAGCGCCGCGTGGGACACGTCCGCAATTTGGCCGGTAATGGCGCGCGGCGAATGGAACCGAGTCGTCTCAAGCGCGGTCTCTTGGAACATCAGCAGGTTGTCGGCAGCCGTGCGACGGGCGCGGTTGATCGTCACCGAAGGGCGAATCAGGCTCTGATGTTGGGTGCGTTCAGTGCGCAGCGCATCCATCTGCACCGGATCGCCGATAACGCCGGGCAGATCGGCGAAAAAGAGTGGTGAGCGGGATTCAGGCGTGCCAAAGATGCGTTTAACCAAGGTGTCTTTTTCGACGCAGGGATACTCATCAAATGGGCTAGGAATATCTTGCCCCAACCCACGCAGCACTTGCTCGACGGCCCAGCGCAGGCGACCCTTCAGTTGCGAGCCGGGGATGATCGGACGGCCCCAACCATCGCGGATGATACTCTTGTCTGCAATGGTCATCACGCTACCGCCGGCGCCGATACTAAAGGGAGTGCGGCTGGTAATAGTCAATTCAATGCGTAACTGCATAGCATCTCCATCACTGCTTGGCGGGCACAAACTCATAGGCTTCCAGCAGGTCAGGCCAGATCGTTTCGTAGCGCCGTGTATCAGAATTTGTATCAAGTCGCGATGACCAAGGCGGCACATGCACCCGTTGCGGCATAGATGGCGATGGCCAGCACCACGCTTTCTCGACGTGTTCGATCAGAGTCTCGCTGACACCGCGCAGGCGCGAGCGGGTGTAGAGATACTCCATTGCGCTGTCAAACACACCGGCGGTTCGGTTGCTCAACAATACCCGTTGGATGCGGTAGAGTTGCGAGCGTGGCGCATTAGCCTGTTTCAGCGCTCGGATCGATGCCAGCAGACCAGCAAATTCAGCCCACGTGTAGGGTCGAGCGGTGAGACGGCGCGGACTATTTTTGGTATCTTGCAATGCCTCGGCGCGGAAGGCATCGATACTATCGCTCACCATCCCGATTGATTTCAGCACCATAAAGTCAATCGCGCCGCCGAAGAAATGACAGGTTGCGTTTCGTTTGGCCAGCTTCTTCGCATTTTTCAGCAGGTTTTCTACCAGATCGCGCAGGAAGAAGAAGGGGGTGTTTTCTTGGGCAATCAGCACCCCAGCCGAGAGGCCAACGGCGGGAGAAAAGGTGCGGATCGCTTGTGCGGTGGGGTCGTCGCCGTGGTACCGGATAAGCTTCGCTTGATTATCTCGATGGTCTTTTCTGCGCGGGATCAGCGATCCAAGCTTTATCGTTAACTCTCGCTCGAAATACTGTGCAATCGTCAGCGCAATATCAAATGCCTTGTCTCCCGGCACAATGATGAAGAGATCATCTCCGCCGATGGCAAGAATCTCGAAGGGATGGATGTTATTCACCGGCGTGAGATGCTCAGCCAAGGCAGTAAAAACAGCGTTTCTCGCCACCTCGCTCAACACATGCGACACTTCGTAATAGCGCTGGGGGGTGGTCAGCGTGGCCATGAGGCGACCGATATTGTTGCCGTCGGCGTAGATCAGGCCGATGTAGCGCGCTGGCGAGGAAGCCGCAGCTATGTCCGCTAGATCGGAGGCGGGCTTGATTGCAGCATTACCAAGGTGACGAGCGTAGTTGCTTTGTTGATTCTTGCTTAGGAAATCGCGCCAGCGCGTTTCCCAAGAATTGCTCTGTAAGTCCGACGGTACTTGCCACGGTTCCAGTGCTTTCTCAAGATCGCCAATATCTACGCCTTTGACCGTGCGACCAACCGCTAGTTTGCGGGCCGACGCTTCGCTAAGCCGCCGGCGATCATTGCCGACTCGCGCTTCGATTACCGCCGGACGAACATCGCTACTCTGGCACTTTTCATCCCACGGCATCAACTCGTAATGCGGCAGATAGCGTGGCTCGCCATGGCTAGCCCGTTCGTCGCGCCGGCGGTGGAACATCGTTGCCAGCACCGTCACCAGCTCGCCAAAGGTCTTGCGATTGAAGAAGCGCCATTTGAGGGCAGCTTCACTCTTGTCATTCGCAGCGAAACCTGAATCGTCAGAGAGATAATAATACTGTTCCAGTTCCTTCCATTTACCCTCATCTTGGCAGTCGTGAATAAAATCCTCAACCCAATAGAATGAATCTGTCGCGTTGTCGCGGAACAGTCTCCCATAGCGCAGTTCGAGCAGATCGAAGCAGGCGGCGACGGCGACGCTGTTTGCAGTAAGGGTGTGTTCAGTGTAGGCGCGCTCTACTTGAGTGGCTAGTCCTTGTGCTTCGGAACAGGGAGCGAAGGCCAAGAACGAGCCGCCGCTGGCATAGATGACATAAGGATGCGATTTGGATGAGTTGCCTTTCGGGAAGGCCTTGTGCCAAATCTGATGCACCTGCTGCTCGCCAACCCAATCGAGCAGCGCGCTGGCGCCGCGAATTTCAGGCAGTTTGGGGGCCTCAAAGACATAGCCCTTGATCTTGGTAGCGCCACCATAGACTAGCGCCAAGATCGG
>JAUQOZ010000331.1 GCA_030550625.1 Chloroflexota bacterium
TACCCACGACATCATCCTCCGCATCCTCTGCGCCCTCTGCGGTAAAAAACACCCCCTCCCCCAGCGGGGGAGGGGCCGGGGGTGGGGGCCAAACCCAAAGGCGCAAAGGGCGCCAAGGACGCAAAGTTTTTTGGGATGGTGTTCATCCTCGGCGCCCCCTGCGGTAAAAAACCAACTGCCGCACTCCAGATCATCAGCGAGAGCCTCTTGACAGGGGGTAGTTTCTCTGCTATTTTAGGCATGGCTAAAAAATATTTTTGTAGAGGTTGATATGCGTCTTCGGCTCGGCTTCATCGTGATTATGCTCGTCATCTTGAGCGGCTGCGCCGCGCCAGCAGCCGATGGACGGATACGGGTGGTCGCGACGACCGGCCCGATCGGCGATATTGTGCAGGCGCTGGCCGGCGAGCGGGTGGCGCTGCGCACGATGCTCGGCCCCGGCATCGATCCGCATACCTATGTCGCCACTGAGAGCGATCTGTTTGCGCTGCAAGAGGCCCAGCTCATTCTCTACAATGGCTTGCACCTCGAAGCTGGTCTGAGCCGGGTGTTTACAGCGATCAATCGCAGCGGGCGAATTCCCGCGATCGCTGTCGCGGAAGCGGTGCCGGAAGCGCTGCTGTTGCGCTGGGAGGAGGGGGATAAGGTCTATGACCCGCACGTGTGGCACGATCCGCAACGCTGGCGCTATGCGGTGGAAGCGGTACGCGATGCGTTGATCGCGGTTGATCCGGCGGGCAGTGCGATTTACCGGCAACGCAGCGCGCAGTATCTGGCTGAGTTGCAGGCGCTTGACGCTGAGCTACGCGCGTTGGCCGGCCAGATTCCGCCAGAGCAGCGCATCCTTGTGACGGCGCATGACGCCTTTCAATATTTCGGTCAGGCCTATGGCTTGCGGGTGGAAGCGGTACAGGGCATCAGCACGGCCAGCGAAGCCAGCGCTGCCGATATTCGGGCCTTGACCGAACTGGTGGTTACTAACCGCATTCCGGCGATCTTCGTCGAGACCAGCGTCTCGCCGCGCACGATCGAGGCGGTGCAGAGCGCGGCCCGCGCTGCCGGCCACGAGGTGCGGGTTGGCGGTGAACTCTACTCCGACTCGCTCGGTGATCCCGATGGGCCAGCCGGGACGTATGTCGGCATGATGCGCCACAATATGCAGACGATCGTCGCTGCGCTTGCGCCTGCCGGTTCAGATTGGTGATAGCAACCAGCGGTAGTTGAACAACCGTACTGATGGAGGAGACACCCTATGGCGTTTGCCGTCGAAATAGAAGACCTGACTGTCGCTTACGGCGATAAACCGGCGCTCTGGGATGTTGATCTGCGCGTGCCGCAGGGGGTATTGATGGCGATCGTCGGCCCTAACGGGGCCGGTAAGACGACGCTGCTCAAGGCGACCTTGGGGTTGATCAAGCCGGCAGCGGGTAGCGTGCGCATTTACGGCCAGCCCTACGAGCGACAGCGCCGGCTTGTCGCTTATGTACCGCAACGTAGCAGCGTCGACTGGGACTTTCCCACGACGGTGCTTGATGTGGTGATGATGGGACGCTACGGCCAGCTTGGCTGGTTACGCCGTCCGGGCCGGGCCGAGCGCGAGGCGGCGCTAGCCGCGCTCGAACAGGTGCAGATGGCCGATTTCGCCCACCGCCAGATCGGCCAGCTCTCTGGCGGCCAGCAGCAACGGGTCTTTCTGGCCCGCGCCTTAGCCCAGAACGCCGAAATCTACTTTATGGATGAGCCGTTCCAAGGGGTGGACGCCGTCACCGAGCGGGCGATCATTCACGTCTTGCGCAAGCTGCGCGCCGCCGGCAAGACGGTGGTGGTGGTGCATCACGACTTGCAAACCGTGCCAGAGTATTTCGATCAGGTGGCGCTGATCAATGTGCGCCGGATTGCCGCCGGCCCGGTGCGCGAGGTGTTTACCGAAGCCAATCTGCGCGCAACCTACGGTGGCCGGGTGGCGATTCTGGGAGCGAACGGATCGGCTGGCGCTGTCACAACACCAACGCCGGCGCCGGGAGATTGATCACGCGAGCAAGTCAACCCACCAGAGCTTGGCTTTGCTTTGTCAGGATAGATTCGGTGAGCGTTTATCGTTGTTTGTGCGAGCTAGACAACCGCGCTGATGCGGGAGATTGCTTCGCCGCACGGCGAGCAATGACCTGAGAACACCAACGAGACGCTTGCCGGCGCGGAGAATGATTGCGGAACGTATGATTGAACTCTTCACCGACTATACCCTGCGCAACGTTACCATCGGCTCAATGCTGCTCGGCGCGATCAGTGGCTTGCTCGGCTGCTTCGCGGTGCTGCGCCGGCAAGCATTGCTCGGCGATGCGATGTCGCACGCTGCGCTGCCCGGCATTGCGCTCGCATTTTTGTTGACGGGCCAGCGCGACACGTTCACGTTGCTGCTCGGTGCAGCCATTGCTGCTCTCGCCGCTGCGCTCTGGCTGCTGGCCATTGTGCGCACCAGCCGGATCAAAGATGACGCGGCGCTGGCCCTGATCCTCGCCGTCTTTTTTGGCTTTGGCTTGGTGCTGCTCTCGTATGTCCAGCGCCAACCCACCGCTGCCCAAGCCGGTCTCAAGAGTTTTCTGTTCGGGCAAGCGGCGGCCTTAGTTGAACGCGATCTGTGGGCGATGCTGGCGATTGGCGGGCCAGCGCTGGCGTTGATCGCGATCTTTTGGCCACAGGTGAAACTGATCAGCTTCGACCCCGATTTTGCCCGCAGTCTTGGCCTGCCGGTGCGCCGGTTTGAGGTGTTGCTGACCAGCGTGATTGTCGTAGCCATCGTGATCGGCTTGCAGACGGTCGGGGTGGTGCTGATGAGCGCGATGCTGATTGCGCCGGCGGTGGCCGCCCGCCAGTGGACGAACCGGCTTGAGACGATGGTGCTGCTGGCTGCCGGTTTTGGCGCGCTAGCAGCGTTTAGCGGGGCGTGGATCAGTGCGCTGGGTGAGCGGCTCGCCACCGGGCCGGTGATTGTGTTGGCAATGAGCGCCTTGACCGCGATCTCGCTACTGATCGCTCCCGAACGCGGCTTGCTCTGGCGACGGTGGCGGCTGATGCGGCAGTGGCAGAGCGGGAATGGCGAGTGATGAGGTGAAGGCCATGCTAACGCCACAACTCGAAGTCCAACTGATTGCCGTGATCATCGCCGCCGCCTGCACTTTGCCGGGAGTCTTCCTTGTGTTGCGCCGCATGGCAATGCTGAGCGACGCGATCAGCCATACGGTCTTGCTCGGCATTGTGCTGGCCTACTTGATCAGCAACAGTCTCGCCTCGCCGCTATTGTTTGTAGGAGCGGTAGCGATGGGCGTGATCACGGTCTGGCTGGTCGAAGTGGTGAGCGGCAGCCGGCTGGTGCGTGAAGACGCCGCAATCGGCCTCGTGTTTCCGGCGCTGTTTAGTTTAGCGGTGTTGCTCATCTCGCGCTATGCCGGCAACATTCACCTCGATACCGATAGCGTGCTGCTGGGTGAGCTTGCGTTTGCACCGTTTGACCGGATCACGCTGTGGGGGATCGATCTGCCGCGAGCGTTGTTCTTCGGCAGCGGCGCGTTGATCTTGAATGCGATCTTGCTTGCACTCTTTTACAAAGAGTTGAAATTGGCGACGTTTGATCCGGCTTTGGCCGCCACCCTCGGCTTCAGCCCGGCCATCATCCACTACGGCCTCATGACCAGCGTCTCGCTGACCGCCGTCACCGCCTTTGACGCGGTTGGCTCGATCTTAGTGATCGCGTTGATGGTGGCGCCGCCAGCGACAGCCTACCTGCTCACCGACCGGCTGCCGCGCATGATCGGCCTCAGCGTCGCGATCGGCGTCGCCGCTGCGCTCAGCGGGTACTGGGTCGCGCGCTGGCTCGATGTCTCGATCGCTGGCGCAATGGCGACGATGGCTGGCATCGGCTTCGGCGCGGCATGGCTCTTTGCGCCGCAGCGCGGGATCGTCGCGCAAGCATTGCAGCACCGCAACCGCCGCGAGCGGTTTGCCGTGCAGATGTTAACCCTACACCTGCTCAACCACGAAGGCGCCAGCGATGCAGTGATCGAGTGCCACCCGCGCCACCTGATCGAAGAACTGCGCTGGCAACCGGCCTTTGCTGACGCGATCGTCCGCCGGGCCGAGCAGAACGGGTTCATTCGCCGGCAAGGCGAGGTATTATGCCTGACCGAGCAGGGCCGGGCCTTGGCCCGCGACCTGTAACGCCGCACGGCCGTGCGCCCCCGCCCAGCGGTTGAGGTACGGCCAGAACATCTGATTGATGACAACAGGTGATCGCTGTGCGATGCCTCCAAGCTCGGTGCGGCGCTCCCCATCACCCCTCCCCCAGCGGGGGAGGGGCAAGGGGTGGGGGCATCAGCCCGCGCAGCAGGCTTCGTACCCCGAGCCCGGCCCTTAAGGGCGGGGCGCCGGATAGATGTGCTGTCCACCCTTGAACGCATAGCAATTCGCCCCATGCGTTACAATGACATCAGTAAAATGAAACACACTCCATTGGAGGAGGGAACATCGCATGGCGCGCAAGCCAAGCCGGCTCGAATTCGCCGTGATCGGCCTCGGTCGCTTTGGGCGCAGCGTCGCGCTCAATCTGATCGAACGCGGCCACACCGTGTTAGGGATCGATCGCGATCCAAATATTGTTCAGCAATTAGCCGACCGCATGACCCAAGTGGTGGCGCTGGACTCAACGAACGAAGATGCACTGCGAGCAGTTGACATCTTGTCCTTTGACACCGTGGTGGTGGCGATCGGATCGCAATTTGAAGCCAACTTGATGACCACCGTCGCGCTTAAACAACTCGGTGTCAAGCGAGTGGTATGCAAAGCGCTCAACGAACGGCAACAATACATCCTGAGCCGTGTCGGCGCCGATATGGTGGTGTTGCCGGAACACGAAGCCGGCGCCCGGCTGGCATGGCAACTCTCGGAACCACACTTACTTGAACACCTGAACCTTGGGCACGGCTTCAGCGTAGCAGAAGTCAAAGTACCAGCGCCACTTGTAGGGCAAACGCTGATGCAAAGCGGCTTGCGCCGGCGCTATGGGATCAACGTGCTGGCGGTCAAACACAATGGCAAGATGATCGTCACGCCGCCGCCGGAATATGTCTTTAGCCGCGAAGACCGCATTCTGATTATCGGTACCGACAACAGTATCAGCACCTTCTGCGATCTATCGTCATGACCACTCTTGTCACTGGCCGTTATTTGGCTCGGCTACGGCGCAAGCCGATTCCGCCGCCGCTGCGTCTGATCGGAGGGTTGGCCTTACTGGTGACGATCGGCACTGGCCTGTTTCTGCTGCCGCTCAGCGCCAATCGCCCCCTTTCATTTATGGAGGCGCTTTTTACGGCGACCTCTGCCTTGAGCGTCACCGGCCTGACGGTCATTACCCCCACGCGCGATCTTTCATTGCTGGGGCAAATCTTGCTTATGCTGCTGATCCAGATCGGTGGCGTTGGCTTTATGGTCGTCGCCGTGATTATTTTCCGGTTGTTAGGGCGACGGATCAGCTTTACCGACCGGATCGCGCTGAGCGACTCGCTTGGCTTGCTCTCACCGGCAGCCATCGTGACGCTGACCCGGCGGGTGCTAATTACCGTGATCGCCATTGAGGCGGTTGGCGCGGTCATGCTCTATCTGCACTGGCGGGCCGATCCGCGCCTCACTGAGGCGCAAGCTTTTTTCTACGCCGTCTTTCACGCCGTTTCCGCATTCTGCAACGCCGGATTCGAGCTATTTCACGGCACACCCGGCTTTCACGAGGGAATGCCGCGTGATAGCGTCACCCTGTTTATCATGGGCAGCCTAATCTTCTTTGGCACCCTCGGCATTCCAGTAGTGGCCGACTTGTTCTCATTCGGACACGAACATCGCCTATCGCTTCACACACGGATTACCCTTTTGGTCGTTGCGCTGCTGATTGGCATTGGCACGGTCGGTTTGTGGCTTGCAGAAGGTGTTGATAAAGACGGTGCGTTGCACCACGAAGCGATCGATCGCCAGTTGATCAAGTCGCTTTTTCAATCTATCTCGGCACGGTCGGCCGGTTTTTGGGGGATAGCGAACTATCCTGAGATCACCCCAGCCAGCCAATTGCTCCTCATTGCCTTGATGTTCATCGGCGGCGCGCCAGCCTCAATGGGGGGCGGTATCACCACCGGCACCTTCGCCGTGCTCTCGATTTCACTCTGGAGTTACGTGCGCGGCTTGCCGACCGCCCAATTCGGCGGGCGTAGCCTCGCCACTGGGATGGTGCGGCGCGCCGCCGCCGTGTTAACCATCTCGCTCTTTGTGGTCTTGTTTGCTTCGTGGCTCATTGTTGCCACCCACAACACCTCCCTCGACTGGGTGGTGTTCGAGGTGGTTTCCGCTTTTTCCACCTGCGGCTTAAGTCTCGGCATGACCAACGAATTGAATACATTTGGCCAATTGATCATCATTGCAATGATGTTTTGGGGCCGGCTTGGCGCACTCACCATCATTGCCGCGATTGCGCGCCAGAGCGCGCTGCCGCAGCACGTGACCTACCCCGAAGAGCAAATCTTGATCGGATAAAGCTCCATGCGCCATCTCTACCTCCACATTCCATTTTGCCATCGCCGCTGCTCGTACTGCGATTTCAACACCTACGCCAACATGGAGCACCGGATCGCAGCGTATGTTGATGCGCTCTGCGCCGAACTGGCCATGCTGCGCGAGCAGATCCCGCCGTTGCCGGCCTCGCCCGAAGCGGCAGCCTTGCGACCCAGCATCTTCTTCGGCGGCGGCACGCCGAGCATGCTCACACCGGCTCAGATCGAGCGCATCTTAACGGCAGCGGCAGCGATCGTGCCGTTAGAACAGGCCGAAATCTCGCTCGAAGCCAACCCCGGCACGGTGTTGGGCCGCGATTACCTGCGTGATCTGCGCGCGCTTGGCATCAACCGGCTGAGTATGGGAGTGCAGAGCCTGCACGACCCGACCTTGCGCATGCTCGGTCGCATTCACACCGCCGCCGAAGCGCGGACCAGTTACGAAGACGCCCGCAGCGTGGGGTTTGAGTCGATCAACCTCGATTTCATCTTCGGCTTGCCGGGGCAAGACTTGGCCGAATGGCGCGCCACCTTGCAAGAGGTGATCAGGTGGGACGTTGATCACTTCGCGCTCTACTCGCTGATTCTGGAAGAGAGCACGCCGCTCTATGCGCAAGTAACGGCGGGGCGCTTGCGCGTGCCCGACGATGATCTGACCGGCGCGATGTACGAGCTGGCGATGGAGCTGCTCGGTGAGGCTGGCTACCGCCATTACGAGATTTCCAACTGGGTGCGCCCGCACCCCGCCGACCGGCCTAATGCCCCGCCCACACTGGCCTGCCAGCACAATCTGGCCTACTGGCTCAACAGCGACTACCTCGCCGCCGGCGCCGGCGCCCATGGCCACGTCTTTCCGCAGCGCTACGCCAACCTGCGCCCGATCGACGGCTACATCGCCGCCGTGCAAGCAGGCAGTCGCCCGATCGCTGAGATCACGCCGCTTACCAGCGCCGATCTGGCCGCCGAAACGATGTTCATGGGGTTGCGGCTCGACATCGGCGTCAGTTTCACCCATTTCGCCGCGCGCGTTGGTAAGCCGTTAACCGAGGTCTACGGCGCAACCCTGACTGAACTCAGCGCGCAGGGGTTGATCACCATCGATCACGAACGGGTGCGGTTGACCAGCCGTGGCCGGATGCTGGGTAATCAGGTGTTTGCCCACTTTGTGTAACGCAGTCATTTGCCGCTTGCGCATACCCGTGTTATAATCGCACACAACGTTCGGCTGCGCCATGGTGCGCCAGCGAACTTCAGATGCTCATCGAGATGGGCTGAGGGACTGGCCCGATGACGCCCGGCAACCCCCGTCAGGGAAGGTGCCAAATCCAGCGGCAATGGACAACATTGGCCGGAAGATGAGAGGAACGACGTGATTATCGGAGCCTCTCGCCGCGCGAGTGGCTCCATCTTATTGCAACGCCTATGGAACTCCGCACTGTCTGGTGGGAAGAGGAATCGGTTCGCCTGATCGACCAGCGCAAGCTGCCGCATACGTTTGAAGTGGTGCATTGCACCGAGTTGGCCCACGTCGCCCATGCGATTCGCAGCATGCAAGTGCGCGGCGCGCCAGCGATCGGCTGCACCGCCGCTTACGGGATGGCGTTGGCCGCCCGCCAGAGCAGCGCCGCTACTTCCGAGGCGTTGCTTGCCGAGCTGCAGCAGGCAAAGGCAACCCTCGACGCTCAGCGTCCCACCGCAGTGAATCTGGCATGGGCCACCGCGCGCATGCTGCGCCGGGCCGAGGCGGTTGCCGTCGAAGGCATCGACGCGATCAAGACGGCGCTGCTGGCTGAAGCGGAAGCGATTTTCGCTGAGGATTTGGCCATGTGCCATGCCATCGGCGATCACGGCGCGCCGCTGATCCCACCCCGCGGCCACGTGCTCACCCACTGCAACGCTGGCGGGTTGGCCACTGCCGGCTACGGCACCGCATTGGCCCCGATCCGCACCGCCTTCGCCCAAGGCCGCCCGATCCACGTCTTTGTCGATGAGACCCGCCCCTTCTTGCAGGGAGCGCGCTTGACCGCGTGGGAACTGCTGCAAGCCGGGATCCCCCAGACCCTCATTACCGACAATATGGCCGCGTTTATGATGCAACGCGGCCTCGTTGATTGCATTATCGTCGGCGCTGACCGCATCGCCGCCAACGGCGATGTCGCCAACAAGATCGGCACCTACGGCTTGGCCGTGTTGGCTCGCTATCACAACATCCCCTTCTACGTCGCCGCTCCTTACTCCACCATCGACCTCGCCACTGCCAGCGGCGCCGAGATTCCGATTGAAGAGCGTGATCCGGCTGAAGTAACGCATATTGCCGGGATCGCGATTGCGCCGCACGGTGTCAATGCCGCGCACCCAGCTTTTGATGTGACGCCGCACGAATTGGTGACAGCCATTATTACCGAGCGCGGCGTAGTGCGCCCACCTTTCCTTGACGCCTTACGTCAACTTGCGAGCGAGCCATGAGCGGCTTTGGCGCGTTTCAACCAGCTTGCCGGCCCCTGCTGCGCGGCGGATTGCCGCATACTAACCCGGCAACGGTTGCCCAGTTGATTTGCCAGTATCTGCCGCAAACGCCGGCATGGCCGTTGCCGCCGCCGCGCACGCTGGCCGATACGCCGTTTGCGCTGGCAGCGCATGGGTTGCCCGGCGTGCAGATCGATGTTGAACGCGACCGGCTGGCGGTTGAGCACGAAACGCTGGAACGCGATGCGGCCCAAGTTGGTCTCGCTTATCTCCGCGGCGATGCCCAGTTTGCCGCGCTGAGCGGCCCGGCAGTCACGGTGCTGGAAGAATTGCTGCGCCGGCTCAATACCGAAGAACGGCAACCGCTGTTGTTCAAATACGAGACGATCGGCCCAGTGAGTCTCAGCTTGGCGCTGACTGATGACCACGACCGGCCACTGGCCTACGAACCGGAATGGCGCGAGCTATTGCTCTATTTGTGCAGCCTGCGCGTGGCGTGGCAGCACGAACAGGTGCAGGGGTACGCCATTCGCCGGCTGGCCATGATCGATGAGCCGTTCCTCGATGCGCTGTCAACGCCGCTCTGCCCGCTCACATGGGATGATGGCCTCGATCTGCTCAACCGGTTGCTGGTTAATCTGCCAAGCCGCCGCGGTCTCTTTCTGAGCGGCGGGGTGCAGTGGGAAGAGGTGTTGCATCTGCCAGTTGATGTGATCGGCTGCCATCTGGCAGACCATCTGCAACCGCTGCTGGCTGCCGCGACGCCGCTCGCTGAATTTCTGGCCGATGGCGGATGTGTGGCGTGGGGCGTGGTGCCGGCAGAAGCGCGCCTGCTCGCCAACGCGCAGAGTGCCGATCTGCGTGATCAGACATTGCAGGCGATAGAGCAGATCGCCGCCACCACCGGCGTTGATGCGGCAGTGGTGCAGCGCCAATCGTTTCTTTCGTTCACTGGCAGCCTCGCCTACCTTAACCCGGCCCAAGCCGAACAAGCGTTACAGCTTTGCGCCGAGACAGCGCAGTTAGTCCAACAAGCGGTTGGTTTTGCCGAGATGTAACATTGGTCTCCCGCTCGTTGCGGGCTATGCAGAGGAGTATGTACCGTGAAGATCGTGGTCACCGGTTCGCTTGCCTTCGATTACATCATGGATTTTCCCGGCTATTTCAAAGATTTTATGCTGAGCGACAAAGCGCATATTATTTCGGTCAGTTTTCTGGTCGATTCGATGCGCAAGTTGCGCGGCGGCGTCGCCGGGAATATTGCCTATAATTTGGCGCTGCTCGGCGAACGCCCGTTAATCGTCGGCGCCGCCGGCCACGATTTCGGCGCGTATCGCGAGTGGCTCGAAGAGCAGGGAGTGGACACGAGCGGGATTGCGATCATCGAGCACGAGTTTACTTCCTCTTGCTTTATCAATACCGATCAGGCCAATAATCAGATTGTCGCGTTCTACGCTGGCGCGATGGGACACGATCACCACAATTCCCTCTTGAACCGCGGCTTGACGGCTGATGATTTGGTGCTGATTTCGCCAACCAACCCCGATGCGATGCGCCGGTTCGCCCTCGAATGCCAGCAGATGGGGGTGCCCTATATCTTCGATCCGGGCAAGCAGACGCCGCGGCTTGACCCTGACCTGCTGGAAATTGGCTTGAAAGGGGCGCGGGTGTTGATCAGCAACGATTACGAGTTTGGGATGATGGCGAAGTGCCTTGGCATCAGCGAAGACGAGCTGATCGCGCGCGCGCCGATCACGGTGGTCACACGCGGGGTTGATGGTTCGCTGATCTATGTTGATGGTCAACTCGCGACCCAGATTCCAGTCGCCCCCGTCACCGAGGTGCGCGACCCGACCGGCGCCGGTGATGCGTATTTGGCCGGGATTGCGTTTGGGCTGGCGCGCGGTCTGCCGCTGGAAGTGACCGGCCGGATCGCGGCGCTCTGTGCGGCCTACGCGATTGAAGAGCGCGGCTGCCAAGAGCATCGCTTTACGTTGAACCAGTTTGCCAGCCGGTACCGCGCTGCGTTTGGTCACGATCTGCCGCTCGACGTCTTCTCGCTGCGGGAGGCGGCATGAAGTGGGGCATTCTCAGCGCTGGCCGGATTGCCCGCCGCTTTGCCGGTGCGCTGGCTAACTCGCCAAGCGAACAAGCAGTGGCGGTCGCAGCGCGTGACGCTGCCCGCGCGGTGACGTTCGCCGCCGACTTCGGCATTCCGCGCGCCTACAGCGATTACACTGCGCTGTTAGCCGATCCAGAGGTCGAGGCGGTGTATATCGCGTTGCCCAATAGCCTGCACGCCGAATGGTCAATTGCAGCGTTGCAGGCCGGCAAGCACGTGCTCTGCGAGAAGCCGCTGGCGACGACGCTGGCCGACGGGTTGGCGATGGCGGCTGCGGCCCAAGCCAACCGGCGGCTGCTGATGGAGGCGTTTATGTATCGCTTCCATCCGCAGACGATCACTGTCCAACGCTTATTGGCCGACGGCGTGATCGGCGAAGTGCAACAGGTGCGCGGCAGCTTCGCCTTCTGGCTCGATGATGCGGCGAATATTCGCCTTGACCCCGCCTTAGGCGGCGGTGCGCTCTACGATATTGGCTGCTACCCGCTGAGCTATGCTCGCATGGCCGTTGGCTCTCGTCCCCAGCTCGCGAGCGCCTTTATTGCTGGTGAGCCGATTGATCTGAGCCTCAGCGGGTTGCTGCGCTTCGATGCTGATCGCTTCGCAACGATTACATGCAGCTTCCGCAGCGCATGGAACCAGCGGGTTGAGATTATCGGCGACGCTGGCTGGATCCATCTTGAGCGTCCGTTTAACCCGACCCCCGAACAGGCGACGACCATCGCCGTGGCCCGCGGCGGTCGCCACGTCACGGTCGAAACGATCACCATTCCGCCAGCCGATCACTTTCAGTTAGAGGCGGAAGGCTTTGCACGGCTCGCTGCCGCTGGTGAACCCATTCCCGCCATCGGCGCAATGCCGCTCACCGAATCACTCGATAATCTCGCCGCGATGGAGGCGCTGTTTGCCAGCGCCAACACTGCAACGCATTCGGTTATTCTCGAACCAGCGCTAGCGCCGGAGTGGCCGGCACGCACGCTGGTTGGGCATGAGTAAAGGAGTAACGAAACGGTATGACCGCAAGCTACGACATTAAAGACATCAGCCTTGCCGAGCAGGGCCGTAAGCGGATTGAGTGGGCCGAGAAAGAGATGCCGGTGCTGCGCTTGATCCGCGAGCGCTTTGCCCGCGAGCGGCCATTGGCCGGCCTGCGCATTAGCGCCTGTCTGCACGTCACCACCGAGACCGCTAACCTGATGCGCACGCTGGCCGCCGGCGGCGCTGATGTGGTGCTGGTCGCCTCTAACCCGCTGAGCACCCAAGACGATGTGGCGGCGGCGCTGGTCGCCTACGAAGAGATCCCGGTTTTCGCGATTAAGGGTGAGAGCAACGAGGTCTACTACAGCCATATCCGGGCGGCGCTCGACCACAATCCGCAATTGACGATGGACGACGGCGCCGATTTGGTGACCGGTGTGCTGAAGGATCGGCCTGACCTCATTCCGCACATGGTCGGCAGCACCGAAGAGACGACCACTGGCGTCATCCGGCTCAAGGCGATGGCCAAGCAGGGCGTGTTGCCCTTCCCGGTGATCGCGGTCAACGACAGCGACACCAAGCACATGTTTGACAACCGCTACGGCACCGGCCAGAGCACGCTTGACGGCATCATCCGCGCCACCAACATCCTGCTGGCCGGCAAGACCTTTGTCGTCGCCGGCTATGGCTGGTGCTCGCGCGGCATTGCCGAGCGCGCACGCGGCTTGGGTGCGAATGTGATCGTGACCGAGATCGATCCGGTCAAGGCGCTCGAAGCAGTGATGGACGGCTTCCGGGTCATGCCGATGGAGCAGGCCGCGCCGCAAGCCGACTTTATCGTTACCGCTACCGGCAACAAGCATGTGATTGACAGCAATGCCTTCGCGGTGATGAAAGACGGCTGTGTGATCGCCAATAGCGGTCACTTCAATGTCGAGATCAACATCCCGGCCCTCGAAGCGATGAGCGTTGAGAAGCGCCAGCCGCGCGCATTTGTCGATCAGTATATTCTGCGCGACGGGCGGGCGATCAACCTGCTCGGCGAAGGTCGCTTGATCAATTTGGCCAGCGCCGAAGGCCACCCCAGCGCGGTGATGGATATGAGCTTCGCCAATCAGGCGTTGGCGAGTGAGTTCTTGTTGCGCAATCAAGGCAAGCTGCCGGTTGGCGTGCATGCCCTGCCCAAAGAACTCGATCGCGAGATCGCGGCGTTGAAGTTGGCGGCGATGGGCATCTCGATCGACACCCTCACCCCCGAACAAGAGGCCTACCTCAATTCGTGGCAAGAGGGCACGTAAACCGTCACGGACGCGCGGCCCCGGTGGGGGCATACTGCCGTATGCCCCTACGTGGGGCCGCGCCCCGCCTGATAGAGAACAGGTCAAACCAACACACAGCAAGAGGTTGACTATGGCGAACACCTTCATGAACTCCCCGCGCTTCTACTTCACCAGCGAAAGCGTGAGCGAGGGGCACCCCGACAAGATGTGCGACCAGATCAGCGACGCCATCCTCGACGCCTTCCTCAGCCACGATCCGAAAGCGCGGGTTGCGGTCGAGACGGCCACCACCACTGGGTTGATCGTCGTATTAGGCGAAGTGACCTACGAGCGCGGCTACATCCCGATCGAAGAGATCGTCCGCCGCACGGTGAAAGAGATTGGCTACACCAATGCCGAATACGGCTTCGACGCCGACACCTGCGGCGTGATGGTCGCCATTCATGGCCAATCGCCTGACATTGCTATGGGCGTAGACAAAGCGCTCGAAGCCAAGATCGGCGCGATGCAAGATGATGTCGAGGCGGTCGGCGCCGGCGATCAGGGTATGATGTTCGGCTTCGCCTGCGACGAAACGCCTGAACTGATGCCGGCCAGCATTGCGCTCGCTCACCGGCTGATCCGCCGGCTTGAGCGGGTGCGCAAAGATGGCACCTTGCCCTACCTGCGTCCCGATGCCAAGTCGCAGGTGACGGTCGAGTACAGCTTTGGCAAGCCGGTGCGAGTGGATACGGTGCTGATCAGCAGCCAGCACGCGCCTGAGATCACCCAAGAGCAGATCCGGGCCGATCTGATCGAGCACGTGATCAAGACTGAAGTGCCGGAAGCGTGGCTCGATTCACAGACCAAGATCTTCATCAACCCAACCGGTCGTTTCGTGATCGGCGGCCCGATGGGAGACAGTGGCCTGACCGGACGCAAGATTATCGTTGACACCTACGGCGGCGTGGCCCGCCACGGCGGCGGTGCGTTTAGCGGCAAAGACCCCTCGAAGGTCGATCGCAGCGCCGCTTACGCTTGCCGCTGGGTGGCCAAGAACATCGTCGCCGCCGGCCTTGCCCGCCGCGTCGAGCTGCAAGTGAGCTACGCCATCGGCGTCGCCCGCCCGCTCTCGCTCAGCGTCGAGACCTTTGGCACCGGTACGGTCGCCGACGAGGTGATCCTCAAGGCGGTTAACGAGGTGTTCGACCTGCGGCCCGGCGCGATTATCCGCGATCTCGATCTGCGCCGCCCCATCTACCGCAAGACGGCTGCCGGCGGGCACTTTGGCCGCACCGACATCGATCTGCCATGGGAGCGCACCAACCGCGTGGAGGAGTTGCGCCGCGCGGCTGGGTTGTAAGCGTACAGACGCACCGGCGTGTAACGCAAAGGCGCAAAGGGTTTTTAGGGTGAGTAAGAGCGTGCTTTTGCCCACTCGACCCTTTGCGTCTTTGCGTTTTATCATCTCTGCATCGTTGCGTTGCTAAGGAGTGTTACGATGACCGCTTCGTCGCGCTGGCGGCGCATTGCCAGCACATTGTACGACTACGCTTTGCTCACGATTGGCGCGCTGCTGAGCGCCGCTGCCGTGCGCTTCTTTCTGGTGCCGAATCAGGTGGTGAGCGGCGGCATCACCGGCGTGGCCCAGTTGCTGAACACCTTTCTCGGTACGCCAGTCGGCGCGGTGGTACTTATTCTGAACGTGCCGTTGCTGATTGCCGGCTGGCGCTACCTCGGCGGAGCGGTTTTCGGGGTGCGCACGTTTTACACGGTGGTGGTGATGTCGCTGGCGATCGATGGCCTCGCTCCCTTTGCCCGCCCGATCACCAACGATCCGCTGCTGTATAGCCTCTACGGCGGTCTGATTGACGGGTTAGGGATTGGGTTGGTCTTGCGCGCACGCGGCACCACCGGCGGCAGTGACATTCTCGCTCGTCTGATCGAGCGGCGTTTCGGCATCCAGCCGGGGCGCAGCTTGTTAGGCTTCGATACGCTGGTCTTCACCGCTGCCCTGTTTAGCTACGGCCCCGAAAAGATTCTGTACGCGCTGCTGGTGGCGTTTACCTCTAGCCGGGCGATTGACACAGTGCTGGCTGCCGGCAAAGGCGCGCGGCAGGCGCTGATTATCACATCCTCGCCAGAACCGATCCGGCAGGCCGTGCTCCACCGGCTCGGTCGCGGCCTTACCCAACTCGAAGGCATCGGCGGCTACACCGGTATGACGCGCGCGGTGTTGCTCTGCGTGGTGGCCCGCACTGAAATTGGCGCACTCAAGAATATCATTAGCACCGTTGACCCCGCCGCCTTCGTGATTGTCGGCGAAGTTGACGAGGTGATCGGCGAGGGGTTTAGTCGATCAACGTGATCATCCGCGGGCCGGCGCTGCGGAACGGGCACCCCTGCGGATAGGAATGGCACGTGCAGCCGGCCCCGCCCCCGCCGCAACCTAGCACCGCCGTATCGCGCAACCGGCCTTTACGCACCCAAAACGCGATCATCCCCTCAAGCGCGCTCGGTTCGATCTGCAAGCGCTGGCTGAGTTCGGCTAGCGACAACGACTGTTCGCTGTACGATGCCTTACCGTCCAGTGCTGCGCGCGCCGTCTCCCACGCTCCGTCTGTCATTGCGAGCGTAGCGCAGCGGAGCGACGCAATCCCCCACGAGTACGAAAGAGGCACCCTTGCCGCTGAAGTTGCGGGACGGAGTTCGGCTAGCGACAACGGTTGTTCGGCCTGTTCGAGGATTTCGAGGATTTGGTAGAGCATGAACTCCTCATCCTAAGTTTTGGCTTTTACATTCCCACCATGCGCCCGCCTTGGAACACGATCAACGCCGCCAGCCACGCAATCGCAAACTGGCCCAGCAAACTGGTCAGCATCCAGCGCAGGCCAAACTCGTGCCGGCTAGCGGCCAGTGTCGCCACGCACGGCGTGTAGAGCAAGACAAAGACAAGCAACGCGAGCGCCGCTGCCGTGGCATGGCCATTGCTGCTCGCAGCTAGACCAGCTTGGATCGCCGTTGCTAATCCTTCAGCTAGCGGCTCTTCTTCCGCCGCACTGAGGTTGATCCCAATGATTCCCGGCAACGCGCGCAGCGCATCGCCTATCGCCGCACCCAAACCGGTGACAATCGCCGCCGCATCTTCACCCAACGACGGCGGCGTTGCCGGCTCGGCGACCGCATCCTCTCCCACATACACCTGCGTCAGCGTGCCAACCACCACCTCTTTCGCGATCAGGCCGGTCATCAGTGCGCCGCTGCTTTCCCAATTGCCAAAACCAAGCGGCGCAAACACCGGCGCTCCTGCTTGGGCCAGCGCGGCAAAGGCGCTCTGATCGACCGGCGTCGCGGCAAATTGGTCATCACCCCGCGCCGGGATCGCCAGCAACAGCCAGACCACGACGCTCGTGGCCAAGATCACCGTCCCCGCCTTGCGCACAAACGCCGCGGTGCGTTCCCACATCTGCCGCCAGATATGGCGCAAGGTGGGCAAGCGGTACGGCGGCAGTTCGAGCACGAACGGCGTTGGCGGCTGGCGCGTGAACAGCGTGCGGCGTGCCAGTGCCCCCACTCCCACCGCCACCACAATACCGGTGAGGCACAACCCGAAGATCACCTGCCCGGCGTAGGCGGGGAAGAAGATCATCGCAATCAGCACATAGACCGGCAGGCGCGCGCTGCAACTCATAAACGGCACTAACAAGCCAGTGAGAATGCGATCACGGCGGCTATCGAGCGTGCGGGTGGCGTAGATCGCCGGCACCGAGCAGCCGAACCCGACAATCATGGGTAGAAAGCTCTTGCCATGGAGGCCAAACAGCCGCATAACCCGATCCATCACGAAGGCGGCGCGGGCCATATACCCCGAATCTTCCAGCAACGCCAGCGCGAAATAGAGGCTCAACAGCACCGGCACAAAGGCCAGCACCCCACCCACCCCGGCAACCACGCCATCGATCAGCAGCGACTCGAACCAACCGCCGCCAGCGCCAACCATACCCAGCAATGCGCTCACCCAGCGGCTGAGCGGGCCGCTCACCACGCTATCGAGCCAATCGACAAACGGCGCCGCGACATCAGTGGTTAGTTTGAACACTACCCACATGACGGCCAGAAAAATAGGAATGCCGAACCAGCGATGGGTCACGATGCGGTCGATCTGGTCAGAGAGCGTGGCAGGCGGGGTCACCGGGCGAGTCACAGCGCGCGTAGCCACCTCGTGGACGAAACGATAACGCTGGTCAACCATCACAATATCTAGCTCGTCGCCATAGACCGCGCGCAACCGCTCAAGGCTATCGTTCAGCGCCGCGACCACGGCGCTGCCGCCGTGGGCCTCGATCTCGGCCAACAGCGTTTCATCGCCTTCCAGCACCTGAATCGCCAGCCAACGCGCCGGATAGACCGCCAAGGCCGGCGTTTGGGCAAAGAGCGCCGCCAACTGCGCGATCTCGCGCTCGACCGGCGCAGGGTAGGAAAAAGGAATCTGCGGCGCCAACCCGGCCATCGTTGTCATACCGCCACCTCACGCGCCAGATCGTTCTTGGGCAGAGCAGCCAACCGTTCAGCCATCGCCGCCTTCAACGCCGGCAAACCCTCGCCGCGACCAGCCGCCAGCGCCACTACCGGCACCCCCAACCCGGCGGCCAGCGCCTTAGTATGGATGGTGATACCGCGGCTTTTGGCGATGTCGATCATATTCACCGCCACCAACAACGGCACGCCAGTTTCAAGCAATTGGGCCGTCATGTAGAGATTGCGTTCGAGATTTGCGGCATCAACCACGTTCACCACCAAGTCGGGCCGCTCGCGCACAATAAAATCGCGGGCAATCTGCTCTTCGAGCGAACGGGCGGCCAGACTGTAAGCACCGGGCAGATCGACCACCGTCACCGCCATCCCCTTCAGCGTCAAGCGCCCCTCTTTGCGTTCGACCGTCTTGCCCGGCCAGTTGCCGGTGTGCTGATTGAGGCCGGTCAGCGCATTGAAGATCGTGCTCTTGCCCACATTCGGATTCCCAGCCAAGGCAACAATTGCCGCTGCCATCAGCAAGCCCCCTGTTCTACCACCGTCACCAACAACGCATGGGCCAGCGGGTACTCCAGCGCCATCCGGGTATCGCCGAGGGCGATCATCAAGGCGCTGCCGCTATCCGCCACGACCGACAGCTCAATGCCGGGCACAAACCCCAACTCAGACAAGCGCCGGCTGATGCGCTGGCTGCTCTGGATCCCGACCAACTTCGCGCGAACCCCGTGATTGACAAACCGCAACGGAATCGGATGGCTCGTCTGTTTCATTGCTTCAGCTCCACCTGAATCGAGCGCGCATCGGCCTTGCGCAACGATAACCGATAGCCCTTCACCGTCACCTCCAGCGGATCGCCGAGCGGCGCAACGCCGCTCACGACCACCGTCTCACCAGTAATCAGCCCCATATCGAGCAAACGGCGACGCAAAGCGCGATCACCATCGATCCGCACAATCACCGCCGGCTGGCCACGCGCCAGTTGATCGAGAGTCATCGTGGTCGCGGTTGCCATAACGTTTTGGCACTCCTGAGCATAAGCTAAGGGAAATTTATGGTACGCCTTAACACTTATACCAGAAGTGCCGGTGATGGGAAAAGTGAGAAATCGGCAACTGTGGGGAAAGAAAGTATGACTCTGCGCGCGGCAACCCGCTTTCCGCCTGTCCTTGCGCGCC
>JAUQOZ010000142.1 GCA_030550625.1 Chloroflexota bacterium
ACGCTGGGCGCCGAGCATCCCGCTACCGCGACCAGTCTCAACAATCTAGCCGCGCTGCTGGAACGCCAAGGCGACTACGCCGCCGCCCGCCCCCTTCTCGAACGTGCCCTCGCCATTCGCGAACGCACGCTGGGTACCGAGCATCCCGATACCGCCCGCAGCCTCCACAATCTGGCCGTTTGTTGCGCGTATCAAGGCGACATTGCTACAGCGATAGCGCTGATCGAGCGCGCATTGCATATTCGTCGCCGCGCTCTTGGACCGAGCCATCCTGATACGCTTCGCGCCGAGCAGAGCCTCGCAAACATGCGTCACGCCTCAGCACGGGCAGAGTAGCCCTCTACCAGACCGCCCGAACCGATGCCACGCCTGCTGGCCGTTGTCGCTATTGTGGCTGAAGCTGAGGCAGCCGTGCAGGCATTGCTGACCAACGGTACGCCATCTGAGCGCGAAGCGCTGGCGGCAATCCTCGAAGAGCGGGCCCGCTGGGCCGCTATCAGTGTCCAATATCGTGGAGGCGAGTGGGCCGAACTCGCTGCCCACCTGCGATCGCTTGCCGGCCAACTACGCAAATCCTAGCCTGCTATGCTGTGGCATCTCTAGAGTGGCACACAATAACCCAAACGATCACTCGCCAGTCAGAGGTCACTGACTCCGTAGGCGCTTGCAACCGGCGTACCAATCAGTGCTGTGCCTCGGCTAAGTGGTTCGGGTGCGAAACCCACAACCTTCCCCAAACAACAGTCCCTCAACGCGCAGCCCGGTTGGTTTTTGGTATCATATCAGCCAATCTGACCGGTTGCGCTGCTATGGAGCCGTGCGGCTCTCCACGGTTGTTCACCCTGTGATGGACAGGAATATGCCATGCATCCTGATGAATTTCGCCGCCTTGGGTATCAAATCATTGACCTGATCGCCAATTACCGCGCCACCATTGCCAGCCGTCCGGTCTGGTCGCAGGCTCGCCCCGGCGAGGTGCGCAGCCAGTTGCCGGCCACCCCTCCCGAACATCCCGAACCGCCGGAGGCGATTTTGGCCGATGTTGAACAGCTCATCATGCCGCGCCTCTCGAATTGGCAGCACCCGCGCTTCTTCGGCTACTTCCCGGCCAACGCCAGCTTGGCCTCGCTGTTGGGAGATATGCTGAGCGGCGGGTTGGGCCAGTTGGGGTTGAATTGGCAGGCCAGCCCGCCCCTCACCGAGCTGGAAGAGCTGACAACCGATTGGATGCGGCAGTTGTTGGGCCTGAGCGAGGCATGGCGCGGGGTGATTCAGGATACGGCTAGTACCAGTACGCTGGTGGCGCTGCTCTGCGCCCGCGAACGGGCCAGCGACCATAGCCAAGTGCGCGGCGGCTTGCAGGCGCTGCCGCAGCCGCTGGTGGTCTATACCTCGACCCAGAGCCACAGTTCGGTGGAGAAGGCGGCGCTGCTGGCCGGGTTTGGCCGCGACAATCTGCGCCTGTTGCCGGTGGACGAAACCTTCGCGCTGCGGGTCGATGCGCTCGAAGCTGCGATCGCCGCCGACCGCGCCGCTGGCAGAGTGCCGTGCGCCGTCGTCGCTAGCATTGGCGCCACCGCGACCACCGCCTGCGACCCGCTCGAACCGATCGGCGCAATTTGCCAGCGCGAAGGGATTTGGCTGCACGTCGATGCGGCGATGGCCGGCTCGGCGATGATCTTGCCCGAATGCCGCCCGCTTTGGCAGGGGATCGAGCAGGCCGACAGCTTGGTGCTGAACCCGCATAAGTGGCTGGGGGCGGCGTTCGATTGCTCGCTCTACTACGTGCGCGACCCGCAGCACCTCATTCGAGTTATGTCAACCAATCCCAGCTATCTGCAAACCAGCGCCGACGGCGCTGTTACCAACTACCGCGACTGGGGCATCCCGCTGGGCAGGCGCTTCCGCGCGCTCAAGCTCTACTTTCTGTTGCGCTGCGAAGGGGCCGAGGGTCTGCGCACCCGCTTGCGCCGTGATCTGGCCAATGCCCGCTGGCTGGCTGAGCAGATCGACGCGACGCCGCACTGGCGGCGACTGGCGCCGGTGCCGTTGCAGACGGTCTGTGTGCGCCACGAGCCGCCGGGCCTGAGCGGCGAAGACCTCGACCGCCATACCCTGCGCTGGGTGGGTGCGATCAACGCCAGCGGTGCGGCCTACCTGACGCCGGCCATTCTCGATGGCCGTTGGATGGCGCGGATTAGCATCGGCGCTGAACCAACCGAGCACGCTGATGTAGCTGCGCTGTGGGAGCTGATGCAAGCAACGGCAGGGAGGGAGTAGGGAAATAGGGAGTGGGGAGCAAGACGTTTGCCAATCCCTATCTCCCCATCTCCCTATTTCCCGACCCGACTCCGCCATGCGCTTAGATCGTAGACAGCCAGCGCATTGGTGAAGACCTCGACCGTCTTGTCATCAGCGGTTGTCACCGAGACGAAATACGGCACCCCATCGGCCACCCACGCCATGGTCACTAAACCGGGATCAATCACCTTCAACCCGCGCGCACCACGCAGTAGATAGGGTTTCACTCGATCACTCCCGTCCACCGGCTGGTTCTGCTCCCACACGGTGCGGGCCGGCGCGCCGCCGCCAATCGTGATCGTCGCCGTGCCGCCGCGCGGACGGATGGCGACCAGAAAGCCTTGCTCATCGGCTACCGGCGCTGGTTCGGGCAGCACTTCATAATCATCGGCGAACGTAGGCGGCAATAGGTATTGCACCTGTACCGGCGTACCGGGAGGGGCTAAGGTTGGTTCGGGAATAAATGACCGGCCACAGCCGGCGAGGATCACGACAAGCGTTAGCAAGAACATTCGTTGGCGCATAGAACGTCATTCTAGGTTTGGACAAGAGAACGAAACGGGTGGCGGTGAGCCTGCCACCGGCTATGATACCGCAATGCGATGTGAGGGCAAGCGGGCGATTAGGGCGAGAGGGGTTAACACGTGCTTAAGATCTATTGACTAAATCACGTGTTGTACCCTCTCAGGCATGCCTCCCGTTGAAGTAGGGGATTGCTTCGGGCGCGCCGCGCCCTCGCAATGACATGAGGGCAGCGCTCCCTCACAATGACAGCAGGCCAACGAGCGATGGTTCGCGCCCCTCCCCCGCTGCGGGATTGTGCCCCCCCCCCCTGCCCCCCCCC
>JAUQOZ010000216.1:0-6381 GCA_030550625.1 Chloroflexota bacterium
TGGCGGGACGTCAAATGGCATGCCGCGAGCTTGAATGCTGACCGTTGGTTGGAACCAAGCCTGCACACCGGCCTCGTGCATGGTTTGGCGCAGCCACCAAACAACATCGTCGGTCGTGGTGACGCCGGGTGTGATCACGGCGCGCGAAAATGCGGCGGCAATGATCCGGTGACCAAGCGCAACTAATTCCGGGTAGACCGCTAATTCGGCTGGAATACGGCGTTCGAGCCAACCGATGACAATCGCTTCGGCGCTGACGCAACGTTCAGCGTAGCGAGGGCCAAGGGTGGCGCAGAGACGTTGGTATTCAGTGTAGGTCAGGCCATCGGCAAACGCAAAGGTGGGGGAGATATTGATTCCGATCCGCTGCGGATCATACTCGGCGACGAGGCGGGCTAAGCAGTCATCTTGTGATTCGGTGTCAGGATTCCAAGCCTGCCGGTAGAGATCGCCATACCCGTAGCGATCAAGCGTCAGTCGCTCGACCGTGCCGTCAGGGCGACGGGCAAAGAGCAGAATCGTACGGCGACGGGCATTCATCGCCGGCGCGGGAAGCAACGTCATAATGACTGGGTCTTCATTGTATTCACGCGCAGTCACAATCCACAGATCGATCTTGGCGCGTTCCATTAGTTCGGGTAACAGCAGCGTCAAGCGTTCAGCTAGCCATTGCGCGCGCAGATCGCTCTGCGCGCGGAGTGAAGTCACAACGGGGGTAATGATCATAGCGCAAGATCGTCTTTCCACACAGCGCCGGGTTGGGGCATCGCTCAACCTGAATCTCGACTATTATAACGCATGCGATGAAAGTGCTGCTGTTACTGTCGTAGTGAGTGAGCTTAACGTAAACGGCTTTGCCAAAAAAGAGACCATCCCGCTCGCTCGCAAATGCGCCGGTAATTCTTGTTGTGAAAAGCCGCTCATCAGAATGACCCGCAAGGATGGGTAGCGACTGAGGATTTCGGTCGCCAGCTCATCACCTGTTTGGCCCGGCATCGTCAAGTCGATGAGGGCGAGCGCTAATTGGTGGCCGTACTGGTCGAGCACTTGGTGCGCCTCGGCGCTGCTAGCGGCTTCGTAGACGGTGAATCCTAACCTACGCAACATCCGTTGCGCAACCATCCGTACATCAGGCTCATCATCCACGACCAATGCCGATCGTTCGATTTGCGCCAACGGTTGTTCAACCACTGCTTGCATCGGCTGCGACTCTTGAGGGGGCGTTGCGATGGTATCAGAAAGGGTTGTCATTGGCCAAAAGACGGTAAACGTTGTGCCATGATCCGGTTCGGTGTCAATGTGCAGCGCGCCGTGGTGAGCGCGCACAATGCCATTCACTGCCGCCAAGCCAAGGCCGCGACCGGTAAATTTGGTGCTGAAAAATGGATCGAAAATGCGCGCTTTGGTGATTTCGTCCATCCCATGACCGGTGTCTTTGACGATCAGCGCTGCGTAACATCCGGGTGACTGGTCCGCGCCGATCTGCATCGTGGCCATCTCATCGGCGCTGACGTCACGCGCCTCAGTCACAATGGTTACTGCGCCGTTACCGGTAATGGCTTCAGCGCCGTTAATGGCCAAATTCATCAACACTTGCCGGATCTGGGCAATGTTGCCTTCGATTGGTAATGGAGTTGGGGAGGGTTGGATGATCAGATCAACTCGTCTGGGTAAGATGCTGCGCAGCAATGTTTGCATCTCTTCCACCACCCGGCTCAGGTCAAGCCGTTGCATGTCGGGTTGGTGACGGCCAGTGTAGGTCAATAATTGATTAGTCAGCTCGGAGGCGCGCAACGCGGCTTGTTCGATTTGCACCAGCAATGGATAAGCAGGGTGATCGTCTGGTAGTTCGTTGAGGGCGAGCGATACGTTGCCTAACACGCCGACGAGCAGATTATTGAAATCGTGGGCAATTCCGCCAGCCATCACGCCTAAACTCTCAAGCCGTTGGGTCTCGCGCAGTTGCTGCTCGATCCGTTCTCGTTCGCGCTCCATCCGGCGCCGTTCGGTGACATCGATCGCAATGCCGGCGATGCCGTAGATCTTCCCTTCGTGATCGAACAGCGGAAATTTGATGGTGGTAAACGCCGTCAACCCATCAGCCGTCCAGCGATCGTCATCGCGTTGGATCGGGCGGCGATGGCGAATGACTTCACGGTCGAACGAGCGGTAGTAATCGGCGAGTGCCGGCGGAAACAAATCTTCATCGCGCTTGCCGATCATCGCCTGCGGTTCATAGCCAGAAAATGTGGCCAATCGTTCGTTGACCATCAGATAGCGCCCTTCGGCGTCTTTGACAAAGATCAGTGCCGGTATCTGGTTGATGATGTCTTGCAACAGGCGACGGCTGGTTTCAACCGCAGCTTCGGCGGCGCGTTGGGCGGAAATATCTTCGATCAAGCGGACAAGAAACGTGATCTTGCCCTCTTCGTCACGCACCGCCGAACAGGTCATGCGACCGTACACAATATGGCCGTCTTTGTGCAGGTACCGTTTTTCGACTGTATAGCTATCGCGTTTGCCGTCGAGTAATTCTTCCCACAGCAGCAGATCGGTATTGCGATCATCGGGATGGGTGCGATGCATGATCATCTTGCCGATCAGCTCGATCCGGCCACTCTCTTCGATGACGACAATCCCAATGCTTAATTGATCAAAGAGCGCGGCAAAGCGCCGTTCGCGTTCGTGCAGTTCAGCGGTTAGGCGTTGCTCTTCTTCGCGGATCCGCACCCAGTCGGTCACGTCACGGTTCATTTCACCGATCAGCACCAGCCGGTGCATATGATCGTAGATCGGAAAATAGGTTGTTTCTGACCAAAATTGTTGATCAATGGTTCGACCTTCAATCTCGGCTTCGGCGGTATCGTAGGGAGTGGGCGGCATGGCGGCGATTTGGCCGCGGCGGGCGGCCTCGAAGGCAGCAACAAAGCCGCGCTTCTGGGCCGCCGGATCGTTGTAGATGTTGTAGCGCCCAACAACCTGATCAATGGGGGTTGCTACCAATTGTTCATTGGCCCGATTCATTGCCACTGACAGCCCATCAGGTGCAAACAACACCATTGGGATGGGTAATTGGTGAAAGACCATATCGAATGGCAACTCATGAGCGGCCAAACTCGCGGTAAACTGCGCGCGGAGGATGGAGAGCTGTTGGCGTAGGATGGCGTTTTCGCGTTCAAGAGATCGCAATCGCTCGTGTATATCCATAACTGTGTCCTTTGAGCATTGCGGAAGGTTCGATCCGGTTGGTTGGCCGCTCTAACATAGTTACCGCCCGCTAAAGTTGGGAGCGCGTTTTTCGATAAAGGCGCGCATGCCCTCTTTCTGATCTTCGCTGGCGAAGAGGAGGTAGAAATTGCGCAACTCAATGGCCAACCCTTCGCGCACGGTCGTTTCAGCGGCGGCGCGCACCGCTTCTTTGGCCAATTGCACGGCGAGCGGCGATTTAGCGGCGATCGTCTGCGCTACCCGGCGCGCTTCGTCAAGCAGGGTTTCCGGCGGGCAGACCCGGTTCACTAACCCATGCGCGTAGGCTTCTTGGGCGCTGATCGTCGCGCCGGTCAAGACCATTTCCATGGCGCGGTAGGGGCCAAGGGCGCGGGTGAGGCGTTGGGTGCCGCCGGCGCCGGGGATGATGCCAATGTTGATTTCAGGCTGGCCAAATTGGGCCGTCTCGCTGGCCAAAATGATGTCGCACATCATCGCCAGCTCACAGCCGCCGCCGAGCGCGTAGCCATTAACGGCGGCGATCATCGGTTTGCGCACCGCCGCAATGCGCGCCCAACGGGCAATCATCCCGCTGGTGAGCATATCGATCGGGGTGGCATTGGCCATCGCTTTGATATCGGCTCCGGCGGCGAATGCTCTCCCGGCGCCAGTGAGAATGATGACGCGGATGGTATCATCAGCGTCACACATCTCTAAATGGCGAATGAGATCATCAATGAGCGCTGGGCTGAGGGCGTTGAGCGCCTGTGGCCGGTTGAGGGTTAAGATCGCGATGGGGCCTTCGACCGAGCTCATGACCAATGGTTCGTCGCTCATGACAGTCGCTCCTTCATGTACAGAGGTGAGTGCATAACGATATGATAATGCAACATCATTACGCTAGCTGTCGTAACCCGATTGTACCACGCCCGTTGCAGGAAGTAGCTGCTCTATGGTACATTGAAGCCAGCAAAATCGGGTTTCGCGCCGCCAGAAGGAGACGCGCCTTGACCCCTGTCGAAGATGCCAATCTGTCCAACCGGATTACGCCGGCGATTGAAGATTATCTGAAAGCGATCTACCTGCTGCAACAACAGGCCGGCGCAGTGACGACAACGATGCTCGGCGAGCAGCGCGGGTCGCGCCCAGCTTCGGTTACTGGGATGATCAAGAAGCTGGCCGAGATGAATCTGGTGCAGCATACGCCCTATCAAGGCGTGGTGCTGACGCCTGCCGGCGAGCGCATTGCGCTGGAAGTGATCCGCCATCATCGCCTGCTCGAACTCTATTTAGTCGAGGCGCTCGGTTATAGTTGGGATGAGGTGCATGAAGAGGCCGAGCGGCTCGAACACCACATTAGCGAGAAGCTTGAGGCACGGATCGCCGAACGGCTGGGTTACCCGGATTTTGACCCGCACGGCGACCCGATCCCCGGCGTTGATGGCGCGTTGCCTACTACCCACGCTATCCGGTTGGCCGATCTACCTCTCAACCAGCCGGCGCGGATTGCGCGGGTGCGTGATCAGGCAGCCGAGCGGTTGCGTTATCTAGCCGATCTCGGTCTTGTGCCCGGTGCCCGGGTGGTGGTGACGGCCAGTGCGCCGTTTGACGGGCCGTTGACGGTGCAGATTTGCGATGCCGCCCCGGTGCCGCTTGATCGGCGCTTGGCCCGCACAATCGAAGTTGAGGCCGAGGAGACGGCAGTTACGTCGTAGCGGTCACGAAGATTGGGTTGGTAAAGAGCCAAGGTTTGCCGCCCCAATACGCTTCGACGCGGTAGATGCCGTCGTCGTCAACGGTTTGGCGGATGCGGCGAATGCCGCTGGTCATAACTTCGCCGTTCACAATTAAACGTGCATACGCATCGGCGCCAACATCAACTTCCACCAGCAACGGCCCGCCGGCAAGGCTGATGGTGTCGCCCATTTCCGCCGTTTCACCGGGCCGGCTGAGACGGAAGACGATCGATGGCGCTTCGCCGTCAAGCCGGTTGGCAAAGTAGCAGCGTCCGGCGGTTAATGCAGCGTAGACCTGATTGGTTGCCTCTTTCGCATCGCTGCTGAGCGGTTCGGCGAGCAAAATGTAGTTGGTGAGGGTGCGGAAGATCCACGGATAGGGAAAGACCTCGATCTCGCCCCATGGCGCTTGGCGTTTGAAGCCGTGGGCATCAACGCCGCCGATGCCGAAGGTGCGCCGGCCAGCCATATTCAGCCGATCCCACCACCACAATGTCGCCAGCGTCGGCCCGCTCAGGCCCAAGCGCGGGTTGAGCACCAGCGCCAGTTTGTTGCGTTCGGTCAGGTGCTCGCCCCAATCGCTCATCAAGTTCCACAACTCTAGCCCAACCACACGTCCTTCACGCTGGCTCGGCCCATCAATCGTCCAGTCATCCCAACGGTAGATATCCTTAAACGAATTGCGGATTCGCTCGTCGGGATGGGCAATGATGCCGAAGCCGCCGCGATTGTACACTTCATCAATGAACTGTTGCGGTGGCAGTTGGTTGCTAATCACCGTGTCAACGTTGAGGGCGAGGAAGTGGTTGTGATCAGGGGTGATTTCGTGGCCGACGATGACTAATACATCGTCGTGCCAACCGGCGAAGGGCAAGCCTTCGAGGGTGTCGTGGTCAGTGACAATCACCCAGCGCAGGCCAGCCTCACGGGCAGCGGCGATGAGTTGCGGGAAGGTGGCCGATCCGTCTGAGTAGGTGGTATGCATGTGGATGGCGCCGGGGTAGATAAAGGGATAATTCATAGCGTACTCCGCTCGTAACATCGATACGCGGCTGTTGTAGATAGTATAGCCGCAAAGAGACAACGTGATGCGTGGAGGTCAGATGTTGGGCGGGGTCGTGTATTAGCTTTCATTGCGAGAGGGTGCAGTTCCCGCAGTAATCTCTTGCTCTCGCGCACACCAATGCGGGCAGGGATGGCTCTCGCTGTCGGGGGGACTGCTTCGCCGCCGTACGGCGGCTCGCAATGACAGGAGGGGTGGCTATTCTCCAAACCCCGTTGCGCACCCTGCGCGCCGTTGCGGTTGAATCCGCTGCGCCGTTGTTCGCTGTGCGGCTTGGCGTTGCCTCCCTCACCCCCCGGCCCCCTCTCCCGCCTGACGGCGAGCGAGGGGGAGCCGCGCAATGGGCGGGTGAGGCATTGTTGGAGCGGCACACAG
>JAUQOZ010000216.1:6478-18534 GCA_030550625.1 Chloroflexota bacterium
CGCGCCAGTGGGAGCGGGGCTGGGGGTGAGGGGAAAACAAGCGCCACGAAAACACACAAAAGGCACAACAAACCTGAGGTTGCTGATTTGTGTCTCTTTGTGGCTATTCTCCAAACCCCGTTGCGCTCAAGTGTGCTGTCCGTACTTGAATGGATAGGAGCGGGCGCGGGGGGCGTGCTTGCCAAACCTTTCCATTGCTCCAGATATGCTACTATACTCGCGTATGATCACCATTGACATTGATGCCAGCCGGGCGACGGTGGCGCAACGCACCGGCACCGAACGCTACAGCTACGAGGTGATTGCGGCCTTAGACCGGATCGCGCCGGCGGAGGTGCAATTTCGCCTCTACATTAACGGCGGGCGCGAGCGGTTGCCGTCGCTGAGCCAGCGGGTGCAGGTGCGCGACATTCGCTTGCCGCGGCTGTGGACGCATCTGCGCCTTGGGCCGGCCAGTTGGCGCGCGCGCCCGCGGGTGTTGTTTGTGCCGGCGCATGTTGTGCCGCTGCTCCATCCGCCAACGGTGGTGACTATTCACGATGTAGGTTATCGGGTCTTTCCCGAAGCGCATACCGCTCGTCGCCGGCTCGAACTTGAGGTGACGACGCGGTGGAGTTTGCGCGCGGCCCGGCGGGTGATCGCTATTTCCCATGCAACCAAGCGCGATCTGGTCAATTGGTATGGGGTTGATCCCGACCGGATTACAGTCACGCACCTTGGCTTGAGTGCGGATTTTGCGCCGCCGGCCGATCCGCAGTGTGTTGCGGCTGTGCGCGTGCGCTACGGCTTGGTGCAACGTCCGTATCTCTTGTATATCGGTACGGTGCAGCCGCGCAAGAATCTGGCGCGGGTGATTGAGGCGCTAGCGACCGTATTGGCCGCTGGGTACGATCTTGATCTGGTGCTGGCCGGCAAGCGCGGCTGGCTGAGCGAACCGATCGAACGGCGGGCCAGCGAGTTAGGGATTGCCGATCGGGTGCGTTTTACCGGTTATGTCGCCGATGCCGATCTGCCCGCGTTGCTGGCCGGTGCGTTGGCGTTTGTCTTTCCTTCGCTCTACGAAGGCTTTGGCATACCAGTGCTAGAGGCGATGGCATGCGGTGCGCCGGTTATCACTAGCACGATCTCGTCGCTGCCGGAAGTGGCCGGCGATGCGGCGCTGCTGGTTGACCCGCTCGATCCGCATGCAATTGCCGCTGCCATCATGCGCGTGCATGATGATGCGGCCTTGCGCGCTGATCTGCGGCAGCGCGGTTTGGCGCGCGCGCGCCAGTTTACGTGGGAAGCGTGCGCGCGGCGAACGCTTGAGGCGTTGATGGCGGAATGAACAATGGAACATACGACTGACCAAACGCTAGCGCCCGATCCCTTTCTGGCTGGCATACAGCTCTTCAACGCCGGCGAGTATTGGCATGCCCACGAGCAATGGGAAATCTGCTGGCGCGCGGCGCAGGGGGAAGAGGCCGAGTTTTATAAAGCCTTGATCCAGATCGCGGCGGCGCTGGTGAAGTGGCGGCAAGGCAACCAGCGCGGCTTGCGGCTCAATTGGGCCAAAGCGCAGCGCCGGCTGGCGCAATTGCCGGCGGTGTACCGCGGGGTCGATTTGGCGGCGTTGGCCATGGCGATGACGGATATCTTGGCCGATCCGGAACACGGGGAACGGCCACGTGTAGGGGCCTAGCGGCGCTATGCCGTACGGGCCTAGCGGCGCTATGCCGTACGGGCATAGCAGCGCTATGCCCCTACCTAATCGTCATCGTCAAACCGGCGCGGGATGACGCGCGGCGCGCGGCGCGGCTCTTTCGGCGGCGGCGGGCCGAGGACGAGTTCAAGGCGCCTGTTCGATCCGTTCGATCAGATGGATGGTCAATTGCCGGCGCAAGACGGCTGGAATCTCGGCTAGATCGTGCTCGTTGCGCTTGGGCAAAATAATCTGGCGAATACCGGCCCGATACGCACCCAGCACCTTTTCTTTGACGCCGCCGATCGGCAAAATCCTCCCGTGCAGCGTAATCTCGCCGGTCATCGCAATATCGTGGCGCACCGTGCGCCCGGTTAGGGCCGAGATCAAGGCAGTCGCGATCGTCACCCCCGCCGACGGGCCATCTTTCGGGGTAGCGCCTTCGGGAACGTGGACGTGAACATCGAGCTTATCGAAGTGGCGGCCCTCAATGCCCAAACGGGCAGCGTTAGCGCGGGCAAACGAGAGCGCCGCCTGCGCCGACTCTTGCATCACCTCGCCGAGCTGGCCGGTGAGCAGCAGATTGCCTTTCCCTTCCATTAACACCACTTCCACCGGCATAATGTCGCCGCCGGCGCTGGTATAGACCATTCCAACCGCTACTCCGACCTGATCACGCGGATCAATCTTGCCGATCTCGAAACGGGGCGGGCCGAGCAGCTTGGGCAAGGCGCGCGGTGTGATCTGGCGCGGGTAGCGTTTGCCCTCCGCGATACGGCGCGCGACCTTGCGACAGATCGCGCCAATCTCGCGTTCGAGGTTGCGCACGCCAGCTTCGTAGGTGTAGTTGCGGATAATCGCGTGAATCGTTTCATTCCCGAACCGGATCGTCGCCGGCGGCAGGCCGCTGTCAGTCATTTGGCGCGGAATGAGAAAACGGCGGGCGATATGTAGCTTCTCATCCTCGGTATAACCCGGCAACTCCACCAGCTCCATACGGTCGAGCAGCGCGTCAGGAATAGCGTCGGCGACATTGGCCGTGGTAATGAACAGGGTCTGGCTGAGGTCGTAAGGCAGATCGAGATAGTGATCGCTAAAGGTGCTGTTCTGTTCGGGATCAAGCACCTCAAGCAGGGCGGCTGCCGGATCGCCGCGAAAATCGCTGCCCAGCTTATCAACCTCGTCGAGCATAAAGACCGGGTTGATCGTGCCGGCCACCTTCATCCGCTGCAAAATACGTCCGGGCAGCGCGCCAATATAGGTGCGGCGGTGGCCGCGGATTTCAGCCTCGTCATGGACGCCGCCAAGACTGAGGCGGACGAAGCGGCGGCCCAGCGCCTCGGCGATGCTCTGGCCGAGGCTGGTCTTGCCGACGCCGGGAGGGCCGACGAAGCAGAGGATGGGCGCGCGGCGGGCGGGGCCAGCCAGTTGGCGCACGGCGATGTACTCAAGGATGCGATCCTTGACTTTGCGCAAACCGTAGTGGTTGCGTTCGAGCACCGCTGCGGCTGCGCGCAAATCGCGATTCTCCGGGCTCGCGTTACTCCACGGCAGCGAAATCAGCCAATCGAGATAGGTGCGCAGCATGCCGTGTTCGGGTGACATCGGCGAGATAAGATCGAGCCGGGCGAGTTCCTCCTCGAAACGGGCCATCGCATGGGCTGGCAACCCAGCGGCAGCGGCGCGTTCGCGCAAGAGAGCGATCTCGCGGCGCGACGGATCCTCTTGGCCGAGTTCACGTTGAATAGCGCGCAACTGCTCGCGCAAAAACATCTCGCGCTGGCTGCGATCGACCTCTTGCTGTACTTGGCTGTGAATGCGATTTTCCAGTTCGAGCAGATCGAGCTCTTTGGCCAGCAAGACTTCGAGATGGCGCAGCCGTTGTTCGATATCAACCAATTCCAGAATTTTTTGCCGCTCTTCGACCGAAATGGGCAGCAGGGCGGCAATAATATCGGCCAACTCGCCGGGTTCGGCGCTGTTGAGCGCGGTGAGGTAGGCATCGTCGGGCAAATTGCGCGACAGGCGGACGATCTTCTCGAACGTGGTCAGGATCGTGCGGCTGAGCGCCTCAACCATCAGCGCCGCATCTTCGTCGAGCGGCGGGGTTTCGAGCGGTGCGGCCAACACACGCAGCGCCGGATGTTCGGCCACCACGCCGATGATTTGCATCCGTTGCCGGCCTTCGAGCACCACGCTCAACGTGCCGTCGGGCAGGCGGCGCAGCCGTTGCACAATTGCTTCAACGCCAACGGTGTAAAGATCATTGATCCCAACCGAAAAATCTTCAGTCGGGCCGCGGGCGGCAACCGCTAGCACAACCCGATCGCTAGCGGCAGCTTGCTCGACTGCATTGATTGCGCGCTCGTCATTGACGAACAGTGGCGCCAGCATTTGCGGAAACAGGACGCTGTCGAGCAACGGGAGCACCGGCCGCTCGACCGGCGTTGCGCCGGCAGCAGGTGATGGCGATTGTTCGTTGGCCGGAGTCGTGGTCATAGCCTCGCTCCTGCGCAGGCCAGCGGGTTGCTTGAACAGTGCGCCTGCGCGTTGTCATGATTGTACGTTCAGTGTAGCATATACTGGCAGGTTTCGTGTTGTTTGTTGGTTGTTGCAGGAAAGAAGACGGTGAAGATTTCGCTCAACGGTCTCACATTGCACGTCGAGCTAGCCGGAAATGGGCCGCCGCTGCTCTTGTTGCACGGCTTCACCGGCAATGGGCAGACGTGGCAACCGCTGGTGCCGGCCCTCGCTGCCCGCCACATGTTGGTCATGGTTGATCTGATCGGGCATGGCCAGAGTGACGCTCCCGCCGATCCGGCGCGGTATGCGATCGAGCAGGGCGTGGCCGATCTGCTGGCGCTGCTCGATCACCTGCACTTGGCACAGGTTGATCTGTGCGGCTATTCGATGGGCGGGCGGATCGGGCTGCTCTTGGCTGCCGGCGCGCCGGAACGGGTGGGGCGGCAGGTGTTGATCGGGGCCTCGCCGGGGTTGGCCGATCCGGCGGAACGGGCGGCGCGCTTGGCGAGTGACGAGGCGCTGGCCGCACGGATCGAGCGCGAGGGGTTGGAGTGGTTTGTTGATTATTGGGCGGCGCAGCCAATCTTCGCGTCGCAACGACGCTTGCCGGCGGAGGTGCGCGCGGCGCAGCGGGCGCAGCGACTGGCTGGCAGTGCGCGTGGGTATGCCAACGCGCTGCGCGGGATGAGTGTTGGACGCCAGCCATCGTTGTGGGCGGCGTTGCCAGCCATCGCTACCCCCACCCTGCTCATCACCGGCGCGCTCGATGAGAAGTTCTGCGCAATCGCAGCGCAGATGGCGGCGCTGATGCCGCATGCGCGTCACGTCATCGTGCCGGATGCCGGTCACGCGGCGCAGATCGAGCAGCCAGCGATGGTGGGTAGGTTGATCAGCGATTTTCTTGCTGAAGCGACTATTTGACTTTTTCGCTGAAGGGGGAGATTGCTTCGGGCGCTGCGCGCCCTCGCAATGACAAAGGGGGCTGGCGCCCCGCGCCCCGGTTGTCCTTGCGAGCCGCGCTGCGCGCGGCGAAGCAATCCCCTGCAAGTGCGGGAGCAAGCTGCTCAGGCATCGTGTCCGCTGAAGCAGGAGATTGCTTCGGGGGCTGCGCCCCCTCGCAATGACAAGAGGGCACCCGCCCGCGCAATGACAACCGGGCATCCGCCCCTGCTCCCCGGATGTCATTGCGAGCCGCGCTGCGCGCGGCGAAGCAATCCCCTGCGAGTGCGGGACTCCATCACTCATCGATCAGCCCGCGCAGCGGGCTGCGTACCTGTAGCCCGGCCCTTGAGGGCCGGGCGATACGGTGCGGGGGATGCCCCTGCTTGTCTCACTCCCGCTGGGAGCGGGGATGCCATGCAGACATAGGTACCGCCAAAGGGGGAGATTGCTTCGGGCGCTGCGCGCCCTCGCAATGACAAAGGGGGCTGGCGCCCCGCGCCCCGGTTGTCCTTGCGAGCCGCCGCAGGCGGCGAAGCAATCTCCTGCGAGAGCGAGAGCTATTCCTGCCCGCATTGGTGTGCGCGAGAGCAGGAGATTGCTTCGGGGGCTACGCCTCTTCGCAATGACAACCGACCTGTTACCGCCCCACCTCATGCACGCAACGAAACCCTCGGCTACCAAGGCCAAACGATTTGACATCAGTCTCCACCGCGCCGTGGTAAATGACGTAATAGGCCTCTTGCGCGCTCGCTTCGTCAGCCGTCCACAAATAGATGATCGGCGCGCGCGGGTTCCACAAAGGCGTCTCTTTGTCGGGCCGGGAGGCACATGGTTGCGCGCCAAGTTGGCCATTCCACGCGCAACCGGCCTGCTCGCCGTGATACACCAACGAGCGTACCACCTCATCGGTCGTGGGCAGGCGCCAGACGTTTTGGGCGGTAGTTTCCAATCGTAATCCATCGGCGCTGAGGTAGAGGCAGGCGTTGTAGCGTTGCATATCCTGCGCAGTCGCGCAGCCGGCGCTGCTGGTGCGATCACATCCGCCTGCCAAGCCGTCAGCTTTGCCGGCGAAGCCAACCGGCGGCAAGCCGTAGAGCGCCAGTTCGTTCCACGTTACGCTCGCTGCCCAACCCGGCCCAGCCGGGGCCCAGATCAGGGTGACGCCGTTGCCGGCAATCTGCCGCGCGCCGTAGTTGCCATCATCAACCCGATTGGCAACGCGAATCGCTGGCTCGATCGCAATCCCAACACCAATGAGCAGGGGAATCCCAGCAGCGAGCAGGTACCGCAGACGCCGGGTCGGGCGCGGTTCGGTTTTGGCCTGCGGCGCCCAGCGCAAGAACAGGATGCCGATCACGACCAGCAAGCCGCTTACCGGGAACCATGCGAGGACACTGATGAGACTCAAGCCAAACCGCGTCGCAATGTTGGCGAGCGCCCAACCGTAGAATACAACCCCCATCCCGATGAGCAGCCAGCCCCCCAAGCGCGGATACGTCAGGGCGATGAGGGTCATCACCAACGATCCGAGCGCCGGCAGCAGATAGAAGAGCCATTCAAACGGCGCATACCATCCCTCGTGAAACAGCTCGCTCACGCCCCAAAACGTCCATAATCCGGTCACGCCGATACAGAGGAACAGTGCAACGTTTCCCTCTGAGAAGATGCGTTTCATCACCGCCCCCTAGCGGTTTATCGGCTGGCTAACTCATACAGCGCCGCCATCGCTTGCTCACGCTGTTCCCATGGCACGAAGAGATGATCGTGGTAGGAGGCCGACACCACATTCACGCTGATCCCGGCTTCCGCCAAGCGCTGGCTGATCATGGCCAAAAATCCCACCGCTGTTAAGGCCGAATGGACGGTCAGCTCGATGTAAGCCCATGTGTTCTCGACGGGTAATCCAATTTGTTGCGCTGCTGGGACGGTCATAATGACGGTCGCACCCTCGCGCTCATGAAAGATGCCGAGCGGGGTTGCCGGCAGGCTGGCTAGCTCGCTTGGGGTGATGGTGCAGAAGACGTACGCTTCTGCGCGCAAGACCGGCTGCATTGTGGCGAGGAGTATAGCCACATCAGTTTCGCCGGGCATAACGTATTCCTTCGTTCAAATCATGTCTTGCGCACCTAATATGTGATGGTTGCGGCAGGGGTACGATCGCGTCAAAAACCTTTGCCAATCTGCCTAATTTGTATGGTGTCACGTAATTGCGTAATAGACTACTATTGATCTACCGCCTGCCTTGATATACAATGTTCGTATCATACTCTCACGCAAACGTCAATAAGGCAGTGCAGCCGGGTATCACCATGAATTGGCGGGAAGGTGTGTGCTCAGAGGATCATCGCAGGTGGAAGCGCATCCATACGGACTGGGCGCCGGTTTGCGCTGATTGCTGCTGCGAGTGCCGTCTTCTTCGCGCCAGCTAGCGTCTACGTTGGTTATCGCTGTCCTTGGTCGTCTGCGTCAGACAGTCGCGTTGGGGTGCCAATGTCGCTTCGTTTGCTATTGTGAGGAGGGACGCTATGGCTCTTGGCGGGTACGCAAATCGAGTCGCCCATGTCGATCTGACGGCTGGAACGGTGGAATATCGCGGCATTCCCGAAGATTGGGCGCGCAAGTATGTGGGCGCGCGCGGGCTTGGGGTGCGCTATATGCTTGAGAATGGCCCGCAGGTTGATCCGCTCTCGCCCGACAACCTGCTCTGCTTTATGAACGGCCCGCTGACTGGCACCGAAGCGAATATGAGTGGCCGGATGGCGATTGTTACCAAGTCGCCCTTGACCGGCACCGTCACCGACAGCCACCACGGCGGTTGGTCGGCGGCGCGGCTGCGCTGGGCCGGCTTTGACGGCCTGTTGGTGAAGGGCAAGGCCAGCGGCCCGGTCTATCTGTATGTACATGATGGCATCGTCGAGATTATGGATGCCTCGGAGGTCTGGGGCAAAGGCGTGCATGATACGGTCAAGTTCTTCCGCGAGCGCTATGGCGAGAAGGATTTGAGCGTGATCGCGATCGGTCCCGCCGGCGAGAATCTGGTCAAGTTTGCCTGCTGGGTCAACGAGAACGACCGCGCCAGCGGGCGCGGCGGCACCGGCTGCGTTGGCGGCAGCAAGTTGCTCAAGGCGGTGGTGATCAAGTCGGCCAAGAAGATGCCCAAGGCGGCCAACCTCGATGCGTGGAAGCCGGCCCAGAAGCGCGCCCTCGCCACGATCATGGACGAGCGCAACATCACGAGCCCGCGCAAGGGCGGTCTTTCGGTCTATGGCACCAACGTGCTGATGAACATCACCAGCGCGATGGGTGCGTTGCCGACGAAGAATAGCACGATTACTTCGTTTGGCCCTAGCGCCGAGAAGATCAGCGGCGAGTATGTGAAAGAGCACATTTTGGTCGATGACCCGACCTGCCACGCTTGCCCGGTGGCCTGCAAGAAAGAGGTTGAGATCAAAGAGGGGCCATGGAAGGGCCTCCGCATGGAGAGCGTTGAGTACGAGCCGGCGTGGTCGCTCGGTGCGAACTGCGGCAACGACGATATCAATACCGTCGCCAAGCTGATCGATATGTGCAATGACTACGGTATGGACGCCATCGAGCTGGGCCATCCGCTATCCATTTATATGGAAGCGACCGAGCGCGGCTATACCAACGGCGCCGGCGGTCTTGCGTGGGGCGATACCATGGCGATGGTTGAGATGGCGCGCAAGATCGCTATGCGCGAAGGGATCGGCAATGTGATGGCCGATGGCGCTGAGGCGACGGCGCGCTACTTTGGCCACCCCGAATTGGCGATGACGGTGAAGGGCCAAGGCGTGCCGGCCTACGACCCGCGCGGTCTCAAGGGCATGGGCATTGCTTACGCGACCAGCAACCGCGGCGCTTGCCACCTGCGCGCTTATACCCCCGCCGCCGAGCTGGGGGTGATGCCGTTCGGCTCGCTCAAGGTCGATCCGCTGGCGTGGAAGGGTAAAGGTGAGCTGGTGAAGATCTTCCAAGATGTTCACGCCTTCTCCGACAGCCTCGATCTGTGTAAGTTCAGCGCCTTTGCCGAGAGCGCCGAGGAGTATGCGGCCCAGTATGCGGCGATGGTGGGAGTTGAGTGTACGGCGGAAGATGTGCTCAAGATCGGCGAGCGCATCTACAACCTCGAGCGTTACTACAACAATCTGGCCGGTTTCCGCGAGGGCAGCGACTATTTGCCGGCCCGCTTCACCCAAGAGCCGTCAACCATGCCCGGCTCGGAAGGCCATGTCTGCGAGCTTGATGAGATGCTGGCCGAGTATTACGCGGCCCGCGGTTGGGTGAATGGCGTGGTGCCGGAGAGCAAGCTGCGCGAGCTGGGGATTATCGATTAACTGGTGAGCTGGTGAGCCGTGGGGCGGGCGCTCGAGTGCGCTCGCCCCGTTCTAGTGACTGGAACGCGATGCAAGTAAATTTTTATGCGACTCTGCGCCCGATTGTCGGTGGCCGGACGGTAGAGTTCGATGTGGGTGAGCATGTGACGGTGAGACAGTTGGTTGGCGTGATTGTCGAGCGATTTCCGCGCTTGCGCAAAGAGCTGCTCAACGAAGACGGCAACCTCTACCCGCACGTGCATGTGTTTATCAATGGCCGCGATGCGCCATACTTGCCCAATGGCGTCGAGACGGTGATCAAGCCGGGTGATACAGTTGATATTTTTCCCGCCGTCGCCGGCGGGTGATGGGTGCAGCAGGATTAATGCGGCGCGGCATGCCGCGCTAAATATGCCGCGCGGTATGCTGGGTTAGGGGTGCGGTGAGGCATGCCTCACCGCTACTGTTTCCCCCATCCGGGTGACATCATACCCTCCTAAGGCTGCAACCGCTTGCCGGTAGGCAGGATCAAACAACATCTGCCGCAACGGCGCCAGCAAATCGCTCTCCCAATGGCGGCGCGGAATGGCAAGGTCGTACTGTTCGCTGAAGAGCGGGATGAAGGTCAGCCCTAAGGCTTGGGCAGCGGCGCGAATGCCAAGGCCAACATCCGCAGCGCCGCTCTGCACCGCCGCTGCGACCGCCATGTGGGTGTACTCTTCGCGTTCGTAGCCGGTAATGGCGCTAGAATCGATTCCAGCTTGGCGCAGTTGGTAATCGAGCAACACCCGCGTGCCTGATCCACGTTGCCGGTTGACAAACCGCACGCCGGCGCGGGTGAGGTCGGCGAGCGTGCTCAATCCCAGCGGGTTGCCCGGCGCCACCAGAAACCCCTGTTCGCGATCGGCCAAATGCACGAGCACAATCTCTTCGTCGGGCAGGTACCGCCGCACATACGAAACGTTATACTCGCCGGTCTCCTCATCGAGCAGATGTACCCCAGCGAGGTGCGCGTCGCGACGTTTGAGCGCCATCAGGCCGCCGAAACTGCCGACGTTGGCCGAGCTGAGCCGGCGGCCTGTACCGGTGCGTTGCAAATAGCCGGCCAAGAGGTCGAGGGCCAGATCGTGGCTGCCAATCGCGACGATGGTGGATTCGATCTCGGCTTGCGGGCGCAGCAGCTCAACCGTCACTTCGGCCCCGGCGTGCAACCCTTCGGAAAAGCGGGGAATATGGGCAATCGCGTCGGCGCGGATCAGCGACGTCACCACCCCAGCCCCGCGCGAGAGCGGCGTCGCGATCAGCCTCCCGTCTACCCGGCCCAGCGTCACGCGCACAAACTCATCTTCCCCCATGGGTGAGAGCAGTTTGCGGCTGATGTACGCCGTCGTCTTGGGGCGCTCTGGCGGGGTGAGACCCTGCAGCCGGTAGAGCAACGGGCGCAGGAAGAGTTCCGCCGTCAACGCTGCCGAGACGGGGTAGCCGGGTAAACCAAAGGCCGGCTTACCGCCGGCTACGCCGAGGATGACCGGATGGCCGGGGCGAATGGCGACGCCATGCACGGCCACCTCGCCAAATTCAGCGATGATCGAAGCGGTATAGTCTTCGGAACCGGCGGACGAACCAGCGTTAATCACAATCACATCGTGGTTAGCCAGCGCTTCCGCCACCGCTGCGCGCAACAGCTCTTGCCGGTCGGGGACAGGCGGCAGGCGGGTGGGTATTCCACCCCACTCCTCAACCAAACCGGCAAGGATGAGCGAGTTAAACTCGATAATTTCACCCGGCTGCACCGGCTGGCCCGCCGCTTCGCGCGCAGCGGCGGCTTCCGGCGTAATCAGCTCGGTGCCAGTGGGGATAATCGCCACCCGCGGACGACGCCGCACAGTGACTGTCGCGTAGCCAGCGGCGGCAATCGCACCGAGATCAACCGGGCGCAAGACCACGCCTTCGGCGACAATCAGCTCTGTCGCCACAATATCTTCACCCAGTGGGCGCACGTGTTGCCACGGCGCCACGGCGGCATTGATCGCCACCGTCGTCTCATCGAGCACCTGCACATTCTCGGCCATCACCACTGCATCAGTGCCGGGAGGCATCGGGTCGCCAGTATCCACCCACACCACCTGCTCGCCGAGGGTGAGCGTCAGCGGCGACGACTCGGTCGCGCCAGCAGTAGCAGCCGCGCGCACAGCAATGCCGTCCATCGCAGCAGCATGATAATGCGGCACCGAGCGCGCGGCCCACACCGGCGCTGCGGTAATCCGTCCGCGCGCGAGGGCGAGCGGGATGGTCTCGCTATCAAGCGGTTGCAACCCGCCAGCGCGGGCGAGGGCCGCTTCAAAGCGAGCAATCGCGTCATCGAGAGCGCGATCTTCGAGGTAGTAGCGTCGTTTTGACATAAGAAACTCTATGGTGTTATGCGAGCGATTCCGGTTGCAGACTTAGCTCATCCATAAGCAAGCAATGCTCGTACTCGAACTTTGTCATTGCGCGCCGCCGGAGGCGGCGAAGCAATCTCCCGCGAGCACGGAAGCCACCCGCTCAGGCATCCTTCCCGCCACCTCGCGAGACTG
>JAUQOZ010000080.1:0-18048 GCA_030550625.1 Chloroflexota bacterium
TGCCAAGCCAGCACAGGCGCAAAGAATGAAAACGCCAAGGCGCAAAGGGTTTTTGGTTGCCCCCACCCCCTGCCCCTCCCCCGCTGGGGGAGGGGTGTACCCTTATCCCCGTTCCCTCTCCTACTGGCGTGAGCGAGGGGCGCTCCGATGTTCCGCTCCCCCAATGCCTCATACGGTTAGCACGCGGCTCCCCCGCTCCCGCCGCAAGGGGGGAGCGGGGGCCGGGGGGTGAGGGCCAACCCACAGCCGCAAAGGTTGGTAAATGCAAAGCCGCCAAGACCGCAGAGGATGCAAAGGGTTTTTGGTTGCCCCCACCCCTGCCCCTCCCCCGCTGGGGAATGGGTGTGCCCTCACCCTCGTCCTCTCTCCTACTGGCGTGAGCGAGGGGCGCTCCGATGTTCCGCTCCCACAATGCCTCATACGGTTAGCACGCGGCTCCCCCGCTCCCGCCGCAAGGGGGGAGCGGGGGCCGGGGGGTGAGGGCCAACATGCAGCCGCAAAGGGTTTTAACGCCAAGATGCTAAGACCGCAGAGGATGCAAAGGGTTTTTGGTTGCCCCCACCCCCTGCCCCTCCCCCGCTGGGGGAGGGGGACAGGGGTCACGATCACGCCGCCAATCAGGCAAAGATACAGGGAAAATTCACAAACCTAATGTATCCACATAATCGCGAATTGCTTCTACAAAACGCTGCGCATCGCGAATGCTTTCATTCGCAATCTGCCCATCTGGTTGTTCAATATCAGCATAATCGTGCCGCTGCCGGCGTTGAAAAGCTAGATGAAGCGATCTTGACAACTCTGGCGGGAAGATGCCAGTCTTCACAAATTCACGATACAAACAAGCGATAGCACCGCTATGTTTTGACGACACTAACTGTCGCGTTGCCAATAAGCCGAGCAGCGCATAAAACATCGCATAGTAAGCACGGTTCACTGCCCCGCGATACGAACCGGCATCGCGTAAGATTTCGGCTTCGGTCAAGGTCTCAGTTGCTTCAAGCAGCCGGTATTTCACGAGCTCTGAGACTGAACCTTCGCTCATACTGCCACGCCTTCATTTTTTATGTAGGTGATGATCGGATTCGCCAACATATCTTTTGTCACCACGAGCGGAGCAATGACTAATCCGGCTGCGAAACCTACTTCCCATGCTAGCTCGTCAATCCGTCGGCGTAACTCTGCTGGGGCGGTTTCGAGCATGATGAACAGATCGAGATCCGATTCCCATGTCGCCTCGCCGCGCGCGCGTGAGCCAAACACCCGGACATCGACCGGGTGGCATAATTCAGTAAGATGTCGTTTGAAGATCGCCACCACTTGCCGGTCATGGTCTGAGAGGCGGTTGTGATCACTCGTTGGCGCTTCATCCGGCGCTACTGCAAGCGATGTTGCACCGTTGCTGTCAGCGATCGCTAGTGCGCGCCGTTCCGATTCATCGAGAAATTGCCATTGCATAGCGCTTGGAGGTTGGGTGGATAAGGTAGAACACTGCTTTCATTGTACCATGTCGCTGGGTAGCGGCTCAGGCGAAAGCCACAGCGATGCTGTTCCCGCTCTCTTGGCTGAGTGTGCGGCATACCAAGCCGCCAAGCAAGCAAAGCCGCAAAGGGTTTTTGGTTGCCCCCACCCCCTGCCCCTCCCCCGCTGGGGGAGGGGTGTGCCCTCACCCCCATCCCCTCTCCCACTGGCGTGAGCGAGGGGCGCTCCGATGTTCCGCTCCCGCAATGCCTCATACGGTGAGCACGCGGCTCCCCCTCTCCCGCCGCAAGGGGGGAGAGGGGGCCGGGGGGTGAGGGCCAATCCCACGCCGCTAGCCGGCTAACAATCCTGCGCCACCGGCGCGGCTGCGCGCTGCGGCCACTCATCCCAACGTTCGCCCGTCGAGCAGGCGGCCAGTGCGGTCTTTACGCGGGCCGCCCCACTGCTTAAAGAAGAACGGTACACCAGCAGCAAGACACTGATCGCGAATATCGCGCACCCATGCCGGATCCATTGGCCGCGCTCCCGGACCCGATTCGCCGCCCACGATCACCCAATCGATGCCGTCGAGCGGCAGGTTGGGCAATGGCCCCAATAACGGTTCGCACGACAAAAACTTGATCGCTGCGCCAGTCTCGCGTAGCAGCTCAATCCGCCCGATATAATCGGCCCGCTCGACGCTCACCCCCATCCACACATTCGGCGGCCACGCCAACAACGCATCGAGTTCGCGCAACCGTTCGGCCCGTTTGGTCAAGACTTGAAACGTATGCCAGTGGGCTTGCGCCATCACTGCAAAGACCTGTTGGATGAACGCTGCCGGCACATCGCGATGGAAGAGATCGCTCATCGAATTGACAAAGATCATGCGCGGCGTCTTCCAGCGCAACGGCTCGCTCAGCGTCGTGGGATGGAGAGTTAGGCGAAAACCGTTGCGATACTTTTCCAACCCCATCGCCTGCAAGCGCAGCGCCATCCGTTCGGCGTAGCAGTGCTTGCAGCCGGGACTGATCTTGGTGCAGCCGGTGAGCGGATTCCACGTTGCTTCAGTCCACTCGATGCTGCTGCGGGCCATTGGCATGCTCCGGGATACGTAACAAACCGATCAGTTTGTATTGTAGCACAAATGTTTAAGGTGTGTGGCTAAGAATATGCTGAGCAATCTTCAGCGCCGTTTGAGCGCCCTTCGGATTGCCGGCGGCGAAGCAGAGAAGGTAAAGTGGATTGTTGCGTGAATTAGTGAGAATGAGTGGATTGGGAGCAACCGCCGCGAAGATGGTTGCTAACCGCTCGATAAAAAATTGCTTGATGCTATCGGCGTTCGCCAGTCTAGGCTCGACGATATTGCCGAACATGTCGATTTGGCGCTGATAGAAGCGATCACGCCACGCATCAGTGCCAAAGAAGCGGGTCAATTTTCTCTCCCAAACTGCTGGCGGTGGCCCTTCTCTTGTTAACAGGCGGTTGACACCCATGCCGAGAGGGAAGAGTAACCAGAGATCGATCGCTTGCGTATCGGCAATCGCTTTGATCAGCGACCATTCGACTTGCATGCCATACGGATCGAGAAACACGACCGCGCGGGTGCGTTGCCAGTCGGTGCGCTGAATCCAATCTTGTAAGACATGGTTTGCGTCACCTTGCGCAATGCGAATGCGCCGGTCGGGAAATGCTGCGCGCAACCGTTCTAATTCGGCGACGTGATCGGCTTGCTTTTCAATAAAAAGGTATTCGCCGAAGGGTTTTTCCAGCTCTAACGCGATCCGTGCGCTGCCTTGCAAAAATGCTTGCGGATCTGGTTCGCTTAGTTCCTTAAACAGCGGCGCTTCGGATGGCTCAGCCAGTGTCTGGTAGCCAGTGCCGGCAAAGGCGTCAACGTAGACGGTATGGAAATATTGCGCTTTTGGATTACGGGTAAAGATGGTCATGTACGCATCGAGATACTTACGTAATACGTCCAGTTTTTGCCGTGTCCAATCGCCGCCAAATTGATGCTGAATCGTCATGGTATACCTCTTATTTTAGCGAGTAAAAACTTGGTAATGATTATACGATTTCATTGAGCATTCTGCATAGCTAAAAGCAGTGATCTCGTGAACACGGTGCGCAACAATGTCACTATTGATTGGACACTGCGTGAAACCGCTCGCGCTCACTTGCGCAGAATGGTGAAGCGAGTGCTCCGCCGCTACGGTTATCCGACCGACAAACAAGAACGGGCGACCCAAACTGTGCTCGAACAAGCCGAGGCGCTGTCACTAAAGTGGGCGGCGTAAGCGGGGGGTAGTCTATTGTGGCTAACCTGTATGAGCGCGCAACGTCATTTCCGAGCGCGCTCAAAACATTACGAGCGCGCTCAGAATCGTCGAGGGCGCAAAGGATGAAAACGCAAAGCCGCCAAGACCGCAGAGGCCGCAAAGCGGGTTGAACTGACTCTCATCCTCCGCGTCCTCTGCGCCCTCTGCGGTAAACAACATGATCCCTCCCCCAGCGGGGGAGGGGTGGGGTGGGGGCAGCTTCATGCCACGCAGCCAGCCAAGGCGCAGGAAAGCCGGACGGCTGTCCGCCTCCGGAGCGGGCGCACAGAGATTGAGGGAACAGCCACTAACAGGCACAAGAGTGTAACATCATCTTTTTGTGCCTTTTGCGCGTTTTTGCGGCGATTTTTCCTCCGCACCCGCGGCGGTAAACAACCAACCTACGACCCGCCATTCTTCGCCTGCAAAAAGCGCGCGACCAATCCCGGCAGATTAGCCAGCGGCCCGGTGCGCACCCGCGTGTGCGGCAGCGAGTCGAGGAATTGCTGGCCGTACTTCTTGGTCAGCAACCGGCGATCGAGCACCACCACGATCCCGCGATCGTCACGCGACCGGATCAGACGGCCAAAGCCTTGCTTAAAGCGCAGAATGCTCTGCGGGACGCTGTACTCGCTGAAGGGGTCGGCGAATTGTTCGCTGCGCGCCGCGACAATCGGGTCAGTCGGCACAGCGAAGGGCAGTTTGGTGATGACCAGCACCGACAGCGCATCGCCAACCACATCCACCCCTTCCCAGAAGCTGTTGGTGCCGAGCAAGACCGAGCGGGGAAACTCTTTCAGCCGGTCAACCAGCGCCCGCCGCGAGCCGTCGATCCCCTGCGCCATGACGCCGATCCCGTGATCTTCGAGCGTCTCTTGAATCGCGGCGTAGGTCTGGCGCAGCGCATTCGAGGCGGTAAACAGCGCGAGCATCCGCCCGCCGGAAGCCAGCGCCAGATCGATGATCGCCTGTTCGATCATCTGCTGATAACCGCGCTGGTTAGGTTCGGGAATATCGTTGGGAATGAAGACCAACGCCTGCTGCTCGTAATCGAACGGCGAATCGAGCATCAGTTCTTGGCCCTCGGCGAGACCAATCCGGCTCTTGACAAACGCAAAATCGCCGGCGATGCTCAAGGTTGCCGAAGCGAGAATACTGGTCTGTTTTTGACCAAAAAGCTGGCTCTGCAAGATTTCGGCCACGCTCAGCGGCGCAGCGGTAAGGGTGAGCGTATCGCGCTGGCGGTCATACGTCAACCAACAGATGCTGTCGTCGTCGCCGAAGATCACGTGACCGCTGCGCACGCGGGCATCGGTGGCAAACCGGCGCAACACCTCGGTGCGCACCAACACATCATCTAGCTCGCCGCTCGTCTCGTTCAGCTCGCGCACCTGCTCTTCGATCACGGCTAACTCGTTGCCGATCGCCGCCAGCATATCGCTCAAGTTCTGCCATGCCCGCTCGATCTCTTGCCATTCGGGCCGCTGCCGCACCCCCTTGGTCAACCGCAACCGCGGGTCGTACTGGCCGCCCGCTTCGGTATCGAGCTGGACAAAGCGGGTGAGCAGGTTAAAGCACTCGTACACCGCCGTGCGGGCACGGATCAAGGTCGGGCGCATGCGCTCAATCGCCGCCGCAATCCGCTCGCCAGCCGCACCTCCGCCCCCCAACTCGGTCAAGACCACCGGCAACTCGCTGAGCAATCCGCTCACCACCTGCGCGCCGCCGGTCTGGAACAGGTCATCGAGAAACTTGAGCAAGCCGGCTTGATCAAGATTAAAACTGAGCTGGTCGGTGGCGACATCCTCTAAATTATGCGCCTCGTCAATCACCAGATGGTCGTAGGGCGGCAAGACTTGCGAAGCGGCGGCCAGATCCGCGATCAGCAAGGCATGGTTCACCACCACCACGTGAGCCGCCTCGGCAGCGCGGCGGGCGCGGAAGAAGTAACACTCGCGGAAGTGCGGGCAACGCGCGCCGGTGCAAGTCTCGACTGACACATTCACCTTATTCCACGCTGCCTGTTCACGATCGATCAGCGGCAGCTCGGTGCGATCGCCGCTGGCGGTCGTCGGCAGCCAGAGTTGAATCTTGAGCAGTGCGCGCACCTCTTCGATCGCCAGATTCTCGCTGCGGCGCAGCTCGTGATACCGCTTGAGGCAGAGATAATTGCTGCGCCCCTTTAGCAGCGCCGCCCGAAAGGCGGGCAAGCCGGCAGCGGCAAAAATGCGCTGCAAATCGGGAATATCTTTGTTGTAGAGCTGATCTTGCAGGTTGATCGTGTTGGTCGAAATGACCACCCGCTCGCCGCGCTGCACCGCGTACATCGTCGCCGGCGCCAGATACGCCATACTCTTGCCAGTGCCGGTGCCGGCCTCAACGATCAGCGGCTCGCTCTGATTAAACGCCTTCGCCACGGCACGCGCCATCTCAACCTGCGGCGGGCGCGGTTCGTAACCGGGAAACGCGCGGCCAAAGGGGCCATCGGGGCTGAAAAATGCGCCAATCGCCTCAAGGTCGAGCGGGCGAGCATCGCCGGTCGGGCGCAACGGCGGCAGCTCAGGCGCGAGCGCCTCTGCCGGTTCGGGCGGCGCGGCAATCGGCTCATGAAACGCATTGCGCGCCTTCTGGCGCAACGCCTCTTCAAACAGATCGCGCAACGGCAAGCCAATCTTGCCCATCAACCGCACCATCTCGCCCAACGTCGCCAAATCGAGCTGCAACATCCGCTCGGTCAACTCGGCGAAGAGCTGCGCCGTCACCTCGGCGTCGTTGAGGGCGCGATGGGCGTCGGGATGGGGAATGCCGAGCCGGGCAGCCAGCGCCGACAGTTTATAGCTCGTCGCCTGCGGCAAGAGCAGGGTGGCCAGATCAAAGGTATCGTACACCGGCTGGTTAAAATTCATGCCCTGCGCCCGCAGCATGGTCAGGTCGAAGCTAATCGAATGGCCGACAATCGGGCGATTGCCGATAAAGCGGGCCAATTCGGCGCCGATCTCGTTAAAGCGAGGCGCTTTCGCCAGCGCCGCCGGATCGATCCCGGTCAGGCGGGTAATCTTCAGCGGCACTGATTGGCGCGGGCGCACCAGCCGCTCGAAGCGGTCGAGAATCTCGCGCCCGCGAAACGTCACCGCAGCAACCTCGATAATCTCATCGAGGCCGCTCTGCAAGCCGGTCGTTTCGACATCAATCGCAACGTAAATGCGGTTATTCATGGGTACATTGCTCGTCTGCCGGGCAGATGGTTGCCGGTCGGTTTAGAGCAATTGTACCACGAGGGGCGATAATCTTACGCCGCCAAAAACGGCAACACCTGCGCCACAAACGCTTCCGGTTGCTCGTCTTGCACCAGCAGGCTAGCTTGATTGATCGTGACCACCTTGGTCGCCACGCGCGTCCGCACAAAGTTGCTGGCTAAGGCTAGCGGGCTAGTCTTCGCATCACTCCCCCACACCACCAGCGTGGGTTGCGGCAGCGTCGCAAACGTAGGCGCAATATCGCAATTGAGCAGGCCGCTGAGGAAGCAGATCGGCGCATAGTACGCGCCGGGGCGGCGGCACGTCTGGTAGAAGCCTTCCAGCCGGTCAGGAGTAATGCTAGCCGGGTTAGCGTAGGCTTGGCTGGCAAGGAAGAGGCGGATACTGGCGCGAGTGGTGAGCGCCTCGTAGAACGCCCGCCCGAACGGGCTGCGCAACAATTGGTAGACCGTGTACGCCGCGATGCCGGGGCCGCGATCGAGCTGGCCGATCCCGGTTGGACAAATCAGCACCAGCCGGCTCACCAACTGGGGCCGGCGCGCGGCGGCTAACACCGCATAGGCTGCGCCGAGCGAACTGGCCACCAGCGCCGTTGGTTCGCCGATCCGGTCAAGCATCGCTGTGATCAGATCGACATAGATTGCAGCGCGGTACCGCCACGGCGGGCGGCTCGAATTGCCATACCCGATCAGATCGAGCGCATGCACGGCAAACTGCTGGCTCAGCCGCTGAAACGGCTCGCGCATCTCGAACGCCGATGCCGCCGCGTTGATGCTATGGATCAGTAGCACTGGCCGGCCAGCGCCCGCTTGATACGTAGCAATCCGTTGATCGCGCCAATTAATGTAGGTGGGAGCCACCGGTAACAGGGGTAACGCAGAGTCTTGCGCCATAGAGCATCTTCCTGTCTGTTGGCTGCCGGTAGGCAAGAGTGCAGATCCCGCTGCTATTATGCGCTGAAATCGAATGAAATGCAATGATCTGTTTTATATGCAAAGACTGCACAAGAAGAAAAGGCGGGGTATAATGCGGAGAGATGTTGCGATGTAAACAGCGTCTATCTGCAATTGGTACATACGTTGTGAGCAGCAGTTCGGCTCTTCTTCTGCTCGAAGGGTAGCGTTTTTGGCAACCTTGTATGCCGGCGAGCGGCCCATATCACAAGGGGCGCGGGCCATTCCTGCGGGCAGGCCGCTCGCGCCCCAACGATCACGGAGCGCGGGCCGCTGGTTCGCCCATCGAAGAACGATTCGCACACGCAGTTCATAAACGAGTAAGACAAGGATCCGGTGTATGTCTTCGCCCACGCGCTTCGCGCCAGCGCCGCTCGACTCGTATGCCGTCAAAGTTACCTACGGTCTCGCGTATGTAGGCGGCTTGCTGGTATTGCCGCAATTATTCGCGTATCTCGCCAATCTCCGCTGGAATGGCTTGCAGGTGCCGCTGGGGTTAGCGGCGGCGCTAGCCCTGTTTCTCTTACTGAGTTACGCCTTCCAACCCAAAGCGTACCGGATCGACCCCGATGCGCTGGTGATTGAGCGGCGCTGGGCGCCGGCAGTACGCATCCGGTTTGATCAGATCAGCGGCGTGTCGCCAGCCACCGCGCTGGCCGATATGCCCCGGTTTGGGTTGCGCTTTGCCTTCAATCCCGGCGTATTTGGCTACCAAGGGCCATTTCATCTTGATCCGTATGGTCGCGTGGCGCTCTTTGCCACCAACCGGCAACGGCTCGTCGCCATTTCCCGATACGACGCTTCCGTCGTGATCATCAGCCCTGACCGGCCCCGCGATTTTATCGCTGCCCTCAATGAGCAACGGCTCGCTTCGGCCACCAAACGCTTACAAGAGTTGGCGGAGGTGAGCAATGCGCTTTAGCGCCCTGAGCCAACTCCATCTGCGTTGCCGTTACGAGCAATTCATTCCCGGCGCGCTGCACCCCGATGGCCGGCGGTATCTGCCGCAGGTGATAGTGACGCCGCTGGACGCCGGGCCTGACACTGCGCCAGACACCAAACTGTGGCTGGTTGATCGCCATCACCGTGTCGATCCGGATCTCGCAGGTCAAGTGATCATTGCCCGCCTGCTCTGCGCGCTCAGCACGGTACAATTGCAAAACCCGCCGTTTCGCGCCGGTTTCGCGCCGCTAGCGCACAGCACACCTGCGATCCCTTTAAGCGAACCGATTGTCTATGGCCGGGTGGCGGCAATATTGGCGTGGGAAGTAGAGCGCGAGCATCTCCCCTTCGAGACGCTCTACACCGAATTAGTGATTGCGTTGGCTGACGAGGCGACCATCGGCTTGCGGACGACATTAAGCGCACCGCGCATTACCGATCTCATCGGACGCGATCAGCTTGCGCTTGGCGATTGGATCGAGGTGCGCCGGTCACGGATCGATATCTTGGCGTTGGAACCCATCAACGTGGCTGCTTCACGCATGCCGCACAGCGCGCTGTAGGGGCAAAGCATGCTTTGCCCCTACAGCGCGCCCCCGTCACCGTGCCATTGCGTGCGCCACCCTGCGCCGGCGCCGCATCGTTTGGCCGTAATACCCCATCAACTCTTCCATCACGCTCGGCCATGACCGGCGCTCGGCGGCGGCCCGGCCCGCCAACCCTTGCGCCATCCGGCGGGTATCATCGGCGAGCAGCTCGCGCAGGCGAGCGCGCAAATCGGTGGCGACGCCGGGGGTGAAGAGGAAACCATTCTGGCCGTGCTGCACCAAATCAATCGCGCCGCCGGCCCGCGCTGCCACCACCGGCAGCGCCGAAGCCATCGCCTCTTGAATCACCTGACCGAAGGTGTCGGTATCGGACGGGAAAACGAAGGCATCAGCACTGGCATACGCCGCCGCCAGCGCTTCACCCTTCAGATAGCCGGTAAAATGCACCGGCAGGCCGGCGCAGCGTCGCTGCAATTCGGGCCGGAAGGGGCCATCGCCGACGATCACCAGCCGCGTATTGGGCAGGCCGCGAATCGCTTCGGGCAGTAATTCGACTCGCTTTTCGGCGGCGACGCGGCCAACATACAGCACAATTCGCTCATTGGGTTGCGCCCCGACCGCTGCACGCCATGCCTCGCTGCGGTGGCGGGGATGGAACCGCTCGACATCAACCCCGCGCCCCCAAATTCGCAAGCGGCGAAAGCCGGCTGAGCGAAGAACGCGCAACGTAAAGCTCGACGGGCAGAGGTTGATCCGGCAGCGGTTGTGGATCCAGCGCAGCCACGCATTGACGCCGTGCTGCAAAAAGCCGAAGCCGTAGTGCCGGCTATACGCGCCGAAGTCGGTATGATACGAGGCGATCAGCGGCAAACCAAGGCGACGCACAATGCCGGGCACAATTGCGCCCAACACGACCGGCCCCACCAGATGCACCACATCGGGCTGAAAACTGCGCAGCCGAGCCGTCAAGCCGGGTTGGGGCGGCGTCAATTTTACTTCAGGATACATCGGCAACGGCATCCCGCTCAACGGTACAATCTCAGCGCCAGCATAGCTCGCCGGCGCACCCTGCGGCGCAAACAGCACCGCCTCATGACCAGCGCGCTGCAAATGTTCCAGCAGCCGGCAAAGGGTGGTCGTCACGCCATTCACGTCAGGCAGAAACGTTTCCGCGATCAGTGCCACACGCATGGCATCAGCTCCAGACGAAGAGCGGACATCCTACAATGTTGCTGGCACAATACAATGCGGGTGTTAAGCCGGTATGCGCTTAGCGTTAAGCGTGCGCTAACCGCTGGCTAAATTTCGTGCAGAGCTAGCCATCTATGCCATCACCGGTTACGATAACCCGGTATAATAGTAAAGGTGAGGCACTTCTCGCCCCCAACACAAACACACAACCGGCGAGACACCTCTCGCCCCTTAGTGCAGATATATCGGAGGACACACCACTATGGCCGACGCGATGGCGGCTAGCCGCGACGCTTGCCACCAACGGCTGGCAACAATCTTTCCTGCCGGGGCGCTGGTCTGGATTGAAGCCGAAGAATATGATGCTGACGGCATGTTCTGGCGTGTAACCTTGCTCTCCCGGAATTCATCTGGTCAATGGGAACGCCAGCGTTACCGTTACGATATACCAACCGAAGTTGTCTTCTTTATGGGTTCGACACCAATCAGCGATGAGGACGCAGCCCGCATCCGGCGCGCAGCGCCGCGGCTGCCCACCGGTCGCTCCCTGCAAGCGAGGGCCGTATGACTTTACAACCAATCGACTCACCGCGCCGGTTTGGCAAGCGCAGCCTGATCGCGCTTGCGGTGCTGGGAGTGTTGCTCTTGCTCATTTTGCTGGCGCTGAGCATGGATGCCGGCGAACAGACCCGGTTCCTCACCGGCGGCGGCAGTGTGCTGGTGCTGGCGCTGCCCGCCTTTCTGGCCGGCGTGCTCAGCTTTCTCTCGCCATGTACACTGCCCATCTTGCCGGCGTACTTCGCATTCACCTTTCAGGCCAGTGGTCACGGGCGAGCACGGGTCGCCACGATGGGCATCGCCTTTTTCCTCGGCCTTGCCACCACCATGACCTTGCTCGGCGCTAGCGCCACCGCCCTCAGCGGCTTGCTCTTCGCCAACCGCAGCGCCCTCACGTTCTGGGGAGGCCTGATTATCATTGGCTTCGGCTTGATGGGTATGCTCGGCAAAGGCTTCGCCGGCCCGCAATTGCAAGAGCGTCCGGCTGCCACCTTCGCCGGTTCCTATCTGTATGGCGCGACCTTCGCCCTTGGCTGGACGGCATGCGTCGGGCCGATTTTGGGCGCGTTGTTGACCTTGCTGGCCGCCACCAGTGACGTTGCCATCTTGCAAGGGGCCGTGCTGGCGTTTATCTACTCGCTGGGGCTAGGTCTGCCGCTCATTCTGATCGCCACCTTCTTCCAGCGACTCGGCACCGGTTCGCGCGCATGGCAATTCCTGCGCGGGCGCGGTTTCACGGTCAACTTATTCGGACGCGAACTCTTCTTGCATACCACTAGCCTGCTCAGCGGCGCACTGATGGTTGTCATGGGCCTGCTCTTGGCGACCGGGCGGCTGGAATGGATTTCGCAGCAAGCGAACGCCACCCCTATGGCGCAGTGGTGGGTCGAAATCGAAGCAGCAATTGGCCGGCTATTTGGGCTTTGAGGACGTATGACGGATACACCCATTCGCGCTGCCGGTTGTGTTGTGCTGGCCCGTGATGAAACGGGCCGGCATCTTGTCTTACTGATTCAAGATCAACAAGGCGTCTGGACATTGCCCAAAGGCCACGTTGACAATGGCGAGAGTGATGAAGCGGCAGCAGTGCGTGAAGTCGCCGAAGAGACTGGAATCCACTGCACGCTGGCCGAGCGGCTCGAACGGGTAACTTATCCGGTGTACCGGCGCGGGCGCTGGCGCGATAAGCAAGTCACCTTCTTTCTGGCCAGCGCCTCGCCCGAACCGCCGACCCCGGCGCTAGCCGAAGGGATTCGGGCTGCGGCATGGGTGCCGCTCAACGACGCCATCCGCCAGATCGGCTATCGCCAGTTGCGCGTGTTGCTCCAGCGCGTGGCCCGCCGGGTAGGGCAGGGATTGGGGAGCGGGGAGTAGGGAAGGGCGCATGCATTCATAAGAGATAGCAGACTCCCACAACCGATGAACGATGTCGAACGGCGAAACCATCTTACGTCCGCCCCTTCTCGCATCCCGCAAGCAGACGTGCTATAATGCAACATACGGCGCGCCAGCATGCCAGCGCTCAACGCTGAGCGCCAGCGCCTTGATTGTTGCGCAAAGCGAATTGTGTTAAGGATACCACCGTGAAAGTTACGACCGAAAAACTGCCAAAGAGTCTCATCTCATTGCAGATTGAAATCGACCGAGATCAGTTCGAGCGCGGCCTCGATCAGGCGGCGCGCCGTCTGTCGCAGAAGTTTCCCATTCACGGCTTCCGTCCCGGCAAAGCGCCTCGCTTTATTATTGAACGCACCTTCGGGCGCGCGGCGCTGATCGAAGAGGCGACCGAGGATCTGATCAATAACGCCTACAAGAAGGCCATCCAGCAAGAGCAGATCGAAGTGATCGGCCCGCCGGCCCTCGAACGGATCGACTCGCTGGAGCCGTTTATCTTTACGGTCAAGGTTCCGGTGCCGCCGACAGTTACGCTCGCCGATTACCGCAGCATCCGCGTGCCGCTGAACGTCGAACCGGTGACCGATCAGATGGTCGAGCTTGAGCTTGAGCGCATGCGCGAAGAACACGTCATCTTGCAAGAGCTTGACGAGCCGCGTCCAGCCCAGCAAGGCGACCGGCTGCGCGTGCTGCTCAGCACCAAGGTCGAAGGCGACGAGGATAAGGCCGAGACCGGTGACGAATCCGAAGCTGAGTCTGAGGCTGCCGGCTCGGAAGAGCAGCTCGACCTTGAGCCGAACCGGCTGGTGGATGAGCTGTATCAAGGGCTGATCGGCATGAACGTTGGCGAGAAGAAAGAGATCGTCGCGACGATGCCCGACGATCATGCCGAAGAGTCGATCCGTGGCAAGAAAGTGACGTTCAAGGTTGAAGTGTTGGGTATTCAGCGCCGGATCGTGCCGGCGTGGGAAGAGCTGCCGGGGCTGGTGAATTTCACCGGTACGCTCGACGAGCTGAAGGCCAAGGTGCGGGCTGATCTCGAAGAGGCCGAGCGCCGCCGCGCCGAGCAAGCGTTGCTCAACGCCTACCTTGAGCAATTGGTCGAGCAGACCACCTTTGATATTCCCGATGTGATGATCCGCGATCTGGCGCACTCGATGCTGCACGACCAAGAGCAGCAGTATGCGCGCTACGGCATCACCCTTGAGCAGGTGTTGCAGTATCGCGGTATTACCCACGATCAGGCCGTTGATGAACTGCTGCCCGAAGCCGAACGGCAGACCAAGGTGACGCTGGCGCTCAGCGAGGTCATTAAGCAGGAAGGGTTGACCGTCACCGACGACGAGATCGCAGCCGAGATCGAGCGCATTCTGGCCGACTACGAGGAAGAGCGGCGGCCACAACTCAAGGAGATGCTCAACACCCAACTGCGCTCGTCGGTCGCGAATGTGGTGCTTGATAAGAAACTCCGCGCTCGCCTCGCCGAGATTGCCCGCGGCGAATCGAGCGCAGCGCCGGACGCTGAACCGGCCACCGAATCGACTGCAACGGAAGATCAATCCAGCCGTGCAACAACTGAATCGTGAGGAGTACCGTATGAATTGGTCAACGCGCTATAGTCACGACTGGCGCAGCATGCCGAGCCCGGAATGGCTCTCGCAACGGCCGGAATTGCTGATTCCGATGGTAGTCGAGAGCACCAGCCGCGGCGAACGCGCCTTTGATATCTATTCGCGCTTGTTGAAAGAGCGGATCGTGATCTTGGGTACGCCAATTGACGATCAGATCGCTAATCTGATCGTCGCCCAGTTGCTCTTCCTTGAGAGCGAAGATCCCGATCGCGACATTTGGCTCTACATCAACAGTCCGGGCGGGTCGGTCACCGCCGGGTTGGGCATTTACGACACGATGCACCACATCCGGCCAGATGTGGCGACGGTTTGTGTCGGCATGGCCGGCAGCATGGCGACGCCGATTCTGGCCGGCGGAGCCAAGGGCAAGCGCTACAGCCTGCCCCACTCGACCATTCACATGCACCCGGCTGGCGGCGGCGCCCGCGGCTACGCGCCCGATGTCGAAATCATGGCCCGCGAGCTGCTCCGGCTGCAACAGGTGGTGCGCGAATTGCTGGCCAAAGACACCGGCCAGCCGATCGAGCGGATTGCCAAGGATTTTGACCGTGACCTGTTCATGACGCCGGAACAGGCCAAAGAGTACGGCATTATCGACGAAATCCTCACCCGCGAGGATAAGAAGTAATGACGCCGGGCGGGCGCGACCGCCAGCGCCCGCCCGCTCGTCTGGAGAATTCCCCATGACTCGTACCCGCAATCCCGGCCGTGATCCGTATGCCTGCTCGTTCTGCGGGCGCGGACAGGATGAAGTGCAACGCTTGATCGCCGGCCCCGGCAATGTCTTCATCTGCGATGAGTGCGTTGCGCTGTGCAGCGCCATCATCGCCGAAGAGAGCGATCAGAAGACGCCGGCGTCGCGGCGCACGCCGCCCCCCGGCCCCGCTCGCTTGCCGACGCCGCGCAAGCTCCGCGAAAAACTCGATCAGTACGTGATCGGGCAGGATCGGGCGAAGGTCGCCTTGTCGGTGGCGGTGTACAACCACTATAAGCGCGTGCGGGCCGGCGCCCGGATCGATGATGTCGAAATCAGCAAGAGCAATATTTTGCTGATTGGGCCGACCGGCAGCGGCAAAACCTTGCTGGCCCAAACCATGGCCCGCATCCTCGATGTGCCGTTTGCGATCGCCGATGCCACTGCGCTGACCGAAGCCGGGTACGTAGGGGAAGATGTCGAGAATATCCTGCTGCGCCTGATCCAAGCCGCCGATGGCGATGTCGAACGCGCGCAGACCGGCATTATCTACATCGACGAGATCGACAAGATTGCGCGTAAATCAGATAACCCCTCGATCACGCGCGATGTGTCGGGCGAAGGGGTGCAGCAAGCGCTGCTCAAGATCCTCGAAGGCGGCGTTGCCCACGTGCCGCCGTTGCCCGGACGCAAGCATCCGCAGCAAGAGTATATTCCGTTTGATACCACGAATGTGCTCTTCATCTGCGGCGGCGCGTTTGAGGGAATTACCAACATCATCGCGAAACGGCTGCGGGGCAAGCAGGCGATCGGCTTCGGCAGCAATCCGGTGAAGACGATCGATGAAGAGGGCGCGTTGCTCGCCCAAATCACTCCCGACGATTTGATGCGTTTCGGGTTCATCCCTGAGTTTGTCGGGCGGTTGCCAGTCATCGTCGCTCTCGATCCACTGAGCCGTGAGGCCATGCTGCGCATCTTGACCGAGCCGCGCAACGCGATTATCAAGCAGTATCAAAAGCTGTTCGCGCTCGACCACTGCGAGCTAGAGTTTACGCCCGACAGCCTTGAAGCGATTGTTGATCGCGCTATGAACGCTCGTACCGGCGCCCGCGCCTTGCGCAGCATTGTCGAAGAGGTCTTGCTTGAAGTAATGTTCGAGATCCCGTCGCAAGAGCATATCGGGCGCTGCATCGTCAACGCCGAGGTGATTCAAGGCCGGGGCCGGCCCATTCTGGTGCCGCGAGCCGAATATCGCCGCCGGCTAGATGAAGCCGTCTAAGTAGAGCCGCACGGCGTGCGGCTCCCGCACGGCGTGCGGCCCGTGAACCGCGCGTAGCGTGCAGCCAGACGTGAACGAACGAAGAATCCGTATGCCATTATTTCATCGCACATCACAACGCGCAGCCGATCAACCGCCGCCCAAACGCCGGATCTTGGTGGCCGATGACGATCCCTCGATTGGCCGCCTGATCCAGACTGCCCTCCCGGCGCAACAGTATGAAACGGTGGTAGTCGCGAATGGCATGGAGGCATTGAACGCTTTTGAGAAAAATCAGTTCGATCTGGTCTTTCTCGATGTGATGATGCCCTTTGTTGACGGGTTCGATGCCTGCGAGCGCATTCGCGCCAAGAGCGATGTGCCGATCGTGATCATCACGGCCCGCGATGGCACTGATGACATTGTGCAAGGGTTCCGGCGCGGCGCCGACGAGTATATCACCAAACCGTTCAAAGTGGCCGAGTTTGTCGCCCGCGTGGAAGCGATTTTGCGCCGGGTTGACATGCAAAAGGCGCGCACGGCGCCAACCTTCGTGCAAGTGGGAGATCTCGCCATTGATGCCGTCGCGCACAAAGTTTCGGTACGCGGCGCCGAGATTAAACTGACGCCAATGGAGTTTGAGTTGCTCTATTTCCTCGCCGCCAACGCCGGGCAGGTCTTCACCCGCGAGGTGTTGTTCCGCGAGGTGTGGGGCTATGAATACGTCGGCGAGACCAATCTGGTCGATGTCTGCGTGCGCCGTTTGCGTGAAAAAGTTGAGGTGGAGCCTTCTAAACCGAAGATCATTCTGACGGTGCGCGGCGTCGGGTACAAGCTCGAGCGAGCATAGACCGGGGTGCGGGTTCATTCAAAGACGCCGAAGCGCAAAGAGGTTGATGGGCAAGCGCAGCGCTGTTTTAGTCCGCAACACTCTTCGCCGCTTCGCGTTTTTGTGTCACATATCTATGAAGGCAGGAACTGAATATGCCCTCCTCACACGTGTTTGTTTCGCGCCATCCGCTGGTGCAACACAAACTGGCGCTCCTGCGCAGCAAGTGGACTGAGCCGAAGAAGTTTCGTGAATTGGTGCGCGAGATTGCCCAGTTGTTGTTTTACGAAGCAACGCAAGATTTGGCGCTAGCACCGCTCACCGTCGAGACACCGCTGGCTAATTGCGAGGGTTATGAAGTGGCCGAGCGAATCGGCATCATCCCCATTCTGCGCGCCGGCTTAGGCATGGCCGAGGCAATTGTTGACATTCTGCCGACGGTGCATGTCTGGCACCTCGGCCTCTACCGCGACCATGAAACCTTGCAGCCGGTAACGTATTACAACAAGCTGCCCAGCAAGCCGGATATTGACCTCACGATTATCGTTGACCCGATGCTGGCGACCGGCGGGTCTGCTGTCGCAGCGGTGGATATTCTCAAGCGGTGGGGCGCTCAGCGGATTAAATTCCTTGGCCTGATCGCCGCCCCGGAAGGGGTGCGTGCGCTATCTGAGGCCCATCCTGACGTGGCCATCCATCTGGCCGCAATTGACAGCCACCTCAACGAGCGGGGCTATATCGTGCCCGGCCTTGGCGATGCCGGCGACCGCCAATTCGGAACGGGGTAGCGGCCTTCACCCCCTTGCCCCCTCTCCTGCGCCGGGGTGCCCGCTTGTCATTGCGAGGGGGACACCCATTTGTCATTGCGAGGGGGTGGGGCACCCCGCGCAGCGGGGTGCCCTGCCCCCGAAGCAATCTCCCGCTGTAGCGGAATGGATGCCTGAGACACGTCTCCCGTGCGCGGAGGAGATTGCCACGCCGCGCGAGGGCAGAGCATCGCGCTGCCCCTACGCGCG
>JAUQOZ010000080.1:18058-18457 GCA_030550625.1 Chloroflexota bacterium
CCTTGCGGCGGCTCGCAATGACAACCGGAGAACGGCCCGCAAGGACAGGCGGGGAGTGGAGGCGTGTGTGGCCCCCACCCCGGCCCTCCCCCGCTGGGGGAGGGGGGCATATTGTCATTGCGAGGGCGCGAAGCGCCCGAAGCAATCTCCTGCTGTAGCGGAATGGATGCCTGAGTACCCGTCTCCCGTGATCGGGGGAGATTGCCACGCCGCCTTGCGGCGGCTCGCAAGGACAGGTGGGGAGTGGAACGGATGCCTGAGTACCCGTCTCCCGTGCGCGGAGGAGATTGCTTCGCCGCCTTGCGGCGGCTCGCAATGACAACCGGGGAACGGCTCGCAAGGACAGGTGGGGAGTGGAGGCGTGCGTGGCCCCCCACCCCGGCCCTCCCCCGCTGGGGG
>JAUQOZ010000302.1:0-2248 GCA_030550625.1 Chloroflexota bacterium
GGGAGAGGGGGCCGGGGGGTGAGGGCTAACGTCACGGCCCCGGAAAATAGCTATAACCACAACGATGTTTTGTGCCTCTTGTGTCTTTTTGTGGCTATCCCCCACCCCCAGCGGGGGAGGGGCAAGGGGCAATTTGATCGCCGGTAACACGGCATGTACAATTGAGCTGACAAGGTTTACCTACCCATTCCGCCCAAGGAGAGCGCATGCGCAAGCGGTTCTTCGCTTACTGGATTGGCCTGTTCGTGCTGGGCTGCCTCACTATCGCGCCGGCGCTGGCATTTGACCCTACCACCCAAACGCCTGCATTGTTACTCGATGAAGCAATGACGGTTTATTACGGCAATCTGGCTCGCCGCAACGCCGGCCAGCCGCCGTTGCGCTGGAACCGCCAACTGACCCATGCTTCGCGCTGGTTTGCGTGGGATTCGGTGGAGAACCGCCCAAGCCCTTACTGCGGCCACCAAGATACTAACGGCCAATGGCCGAGCCATCGCGCCGTAATCTTTGGCTACCTTGGCAGTGGCGGCGCTGAAAATGCCTATTGCGGCTATATGCAGCCGCAAGATGCGATCAATGGCTGGCTCAATAGCCCCGGCCATCGCAACAATCTGCTCAGTCCCGGCCATCGCGAGATTGGTTTGGGATATTACCGCCGCGCCAGCGACGGGCGCGGCTATATTGCCCAGATGTTTGGCAACGATGCCGCGTATGCGCCGGTGATTATCGAGAACGAAGCGATCAATACCCTCAATCCTGATGTGGCGCTCTACATTTATCAACCTGCTGCCACCGGCGGTTTTGCCGGTCGCCGTCCGGCCACTGAAATGATGATCGCCGATAATCCCTGTTTCGTTGGCGCTCACTGGCAGCCATTCGCCAATGAAACCCGCTTCCGCTTGCCACCCGGCGAAGGCTGGCGCACGGTCTACGTCAAGACCCGCGACGTCTACGGCGCAACCGCAGTGGTCAGCGATACGATCTACCTCGGCTCTAACCCGCCAGTTGCCGAGCTTGCGGCAACGCTGAGCGATCGTCGGTCGAATGTAACGTTGACCGGTCTTTCACACCCAAGCCTGCCGCAAGTGCAGTTTAGCTTGGGATGGTTGGTTGACGAAACCTATGAAACTTTTAGACTGCTTTGGGGTAACGGTGAACAGGTCGCCGACCCAGCGGCGTGGGGTGGCGGTGCGTTTCGTTTGGGTTTTGCCGATTGGGAAACGTCGGCATGGGTCTATGATTACAATCCGCTCGTGTTCAAAGATCGACCGCTGGTTGCCTATGTGCGCTTGAAAGTCGCCAACAACACCTCACCCGCCGAAGTGGCCCGCTTTACCGTCCAAGGCGGCGGCGTCGAGTATGGCCCGCTTCGCCTGCGCGGGGTTGATTTCGCTGCCGCCGGCCAGTATCAGGAATTTGCCCTGCCGTTTACCTTTCATGGTGCCGATCCATTCCTCATCTTCCAATTCTGGCGCAGCGGCAATACCGAGGTCTTCGTTGATGCGGTGACTATCTTCACCTCACCGCAGCCGATCGCCAATCCGCTCACATTGGATGTCCCCGGCGGCAACTATCGCGGCCAAGGGGTGTGGGTGCGCTATACCGATGGCACGAACTTTACACCGTTGAGCGAAGCCTCAATGCTTCCAGTGCAACCGGCCAACGCTAGCTTTATGGCCCAGCGCGCCGCCGATCCGCCCGCTCCGCTCACCATCACCTCGCCTTGCACCCGCGCCAATTGGCAAGTAGCGCAGGCCGAACCATGGGTAAGCGGGGTGGCCGAAAATGGCGCTATGCGCATCAGCGTCAACCCTGCCGGCCTTGCCAATGGCGTCTACGCAGGGACGATCACCTTCGCCGCACCCGACTCCTCGTTCCGCCTCACGATTCCGGTTCGCTTGCAAGTGGTCGAGCAACTCTTCACAACGTACACGCCGCTGCTGATGCGGTAATGCCCCCAACCCGCTGGAAGAGGGAGCCGGGGTGAGGGTTAACGTTAAGGCGCTGTAGAGCCGGACGGCTGTCCGGCTTCGCAAAGGCGCAGAGACTCTTCAACGCAAAGACGCAGAGAACGCAAAGGGCGCAAAGATCTGTGGGATGGCGATTATCCTCCGCTCCCTCGGCGTTCTCTGTGGTAAAAAAACGCACCCCCTCTCCTGCCGTCAGGTGGGAGCGGGGGCCGGGGGGTGAGGGCTAATGCCAAGGCGCCTGAGAATAGCTCCAAGCAGACGCCAAAACCACAACGATG
>JAUQOZ010000302.1:2258-18411 GCA_030550625.1 Chloroflexota bacterium
CCCCTCCCCCAGCGGGGGAGGGGCGGGGTGCATTAGGTGGGAGCGGGGCACTCCTGCCTTCCACTCCTGCAATGCCTTGCTCGCCATCCAGCGGCTCCCCCTCTCCTGCCGTCAGGTGGGAGCGGGGGCCGGGGGGTGAGGGCTAATGCCAAGGCGCCTGAGAATAGCTCCAAGCAGACGCCAAAACCACAACGATGTTTTGTGCCTCTTGTGTCTTTTTGTGGCTATTCCCCTCCCCCAGCGGGGGAAGAGCAAGGGGGCACAATATCATCAGGTGTGCTAATCTACACTTGCATTTAGAACAACTTGCTATTCCCCTCTCCCGCGTAGCGAGCGAGGGTCTGAGGTTGAGGGTCACATGCCACGCTTCATCATGCTCTTAGTCGTGTTGCTCACCGCCTGCGCCGCGCCGAGTGCGCCGGCAAATACAGCACCAACCAAGATCGATCCGCCCACGGTGCTGAGCGATTTCAGTTTGCCGGCTAGCACCGGCGGCGAGCTGCGCCTGAGCGATCTGCGCGGCCAGCCGGTGCTGCTCTATTTTGGCTATACCCGCTGCCCTGATTACTGCCCGATCACGCTCGCCGAGTTCCGCCGCGCTCGCGACGAGCTTGGTTCTGACGGTGAACGGATGCATTTCGTTCTGATCAGCGTCGATCCGGCCAACGACACGCCCGCCGTGCTGGCTGACTACCTGCGCGGTTTCGGCCCCGGCTTTATCGGCTTGCAAGGCAACGACGCCACTTTGCGCCGGATCAGCAAGGAATACGGCTTGACCTACCGCCATGGCGGCGGCCATCACCATCACGGCAGCGATGGCGTCGAGCATAGCACCGCGAGCTATCTGATCGATCAAAATGGCCGCTTGCGGTTCGTTTATCAATACGGAACCGCAGCCAGCGTGTATGTCAACGACATCCGCGCCCTTTTGAGCGAACAGCCATGAACCCGCGTCTCTCTCGTCGATCATTGCTCGCCTTGGGGGTAGCCGCGCTGAGTAGCAGCGTGATCCGCGCCCAAGAGCCGGCAGCAACCACCATCTACCTCCCCTTTATTACTCGTTCACCGTTGCCGGGCACGCTGCTTGGCCCGCCGACCGGCACTGCCGAAGCGGCGATTGCGTGGCTGGCGCCGCGCAGCACTGCCTATACCCCCTACGATGTCGGCGTGATCGTCAATGGCTACGCCGAGATCGGCGCCGCCGCCGAACTTGATTGGTTCCTTGCCATTGCCCAGTGCGCCCACGAGACCGGCAACCTGACGTCGTGGTGGTGCCAGCGCCCGCGCCGCAATCCGGCTGGCATCGGTGTCACCGGCGAAACCCGCCCCGGTACGCCCGACCAACCGCCCGGCCCCGATTGGGCATGGGATGAAGCTAACCAAGTGTGGCGGGCCGGCCTCAGCTTTGCTTCGTGGGTGGATGAGTCGATTCCGGCCCACCTTGGCCGGTTGTTGGCCTATGCTTTGCCGGTTGGCGCTGGCACGCCCTACCAACAGCAGTTGATCGACTATGCCCTGATGCGCCGGCCATTACCCTCCTCGCTACGCGGTGTGGCTGTGACCATTATTGACCTCAATGGACGGTGGGCCTATCCGGGCACTGAGTATGGCCAGCGCATTCTCGACCTCGCCGAGCGCATGCGTAACGCTGGTTAGCGGATGGCAACCGTCGCTGATCGCGATAATTGTTGTTATACCGCATCGGGATGCCAAAAATCTGGTGCTGCCCATGGCCGAATTCATCCTTGACGGGGGCCGATCGAGGGTCGTATAATAAGGCTGTGTTAAGAGCGGCGCAACTCCAGTTAAGGAGGCCGGCTATGAAAACATGTGTCACAACGTGGTTGAGGTGTGGATAGGGCGGTACAGGCCGGTGCCTGTAGCCGCCCTTGATGTTTTCCGGGCAGAGACAAAGGAGGTCTCCCTATGCACTCGGACATGATCGGCAAAATCGAGAAAGCCCGGCGCTATGCCGCCGAACCGGAGCGCATTAAATTCAGTGATCTACGCGCAACCTTCCATGGCGGCAACAGTGATCACGAAATTTCGCTGCACAATGGCCAATGGGCCTGCAATTGCTCGTTCTTCCACAGTTGGGGCACCTGTGCCCACGTGATGGCGATGCAGCGCATTCTGCATCCGATGCTGACCGAAGAGGCGCGGCATGCTGATCTGGCTGTTCCCCAGCCTGATCTGAGCTCCTGACGGCAGCGCGCATTGTCACCTTGACATTGACGCCAACGCACGGCGCGGCGATACTGATAGCGGGACGAACGGCGTCCCGCTATCTGTGTTTTATGGCGAGGAGACATGGCACCACTGATCATTGCGCATCGCGGCGCGTCGGCTGATGCGCCGGAAAATACGCTGGCGGCATTTGAATTGGCTCAACGCCAACAGGCCGATATGATCGAACTCGATCTGCAACCAACGGCTGATGGCGACATTGTGGTCTTTCACGATGATGATACCTCGCGCTGGAATGGGCGCGCCGAGCCGGTGGCGCGCCTCACGTTGGCCGAATTTCGCCAACTCGATATTCGCGGCGAGCGAGTGCCGACGCTGGCCGAGACGCTCGATTGGGCCCGCAGCGCCGGTATGCCGCTCAACCTCGAATTGAAAAAGCCCGGTATGGCGGCGCGTTGTGTCCAGTTGCTCCGTGAATTCAAGATGGTTGATCAGGTGATTGTTTCGTCATTCTTCCCGCAGGCCCTGCGCGAATTACGCGCGGTCGATCCCGCGATTGCCCGTGGCTATCTGATGGGGATTCGCACCTACCGGCCCGATGTGCGTCTGCGCGAGTTTTGGCCGTTTGGCGCCCTGCGCCGGATTGGGGCTGCCGCGTGGCACCCCTACCACGGCTTGCCCGGTCTCGATTGGGTGTTGCCCAAGGTGCGCCGGGCCGGGTATCAGGTCAATGTCTGGACGGTGGATGATCCGGATCGGCTACGCGCGTTGGCTGCGTTGGGGGCCAGCGGCTTGATTACCAATACCCCGGCGGCGGCGCGGGTCGCGCTGGCGGGAGTTTTGCCGCAACGCTAAGCCGAAGATGATGGCCATACGCGCCAATACCCTATCCGGCCCTCGTTGCAGTTGCGCCTTGGCGTTACCACGAAGGAAGAGATCGTGAAACGGCGGATCTGGCTGATTGCGCGAGGAGTCATACCGTTACTGGCAGTGCTGGCGGCGCTGATTGGCGTGCCGGCGCTGCTGGCATGGTTGATCGGCGGCGGCCCGTTCGGCTGGCCGCATCTGCTGATTGGGATGGGGGTGGCTGCCGGCCTGCTGATGATTGGCGGCTTACTACTGGGGTGGGCGTTGGGCAAGCGCCTCAAAGGGGATTAGGCCCGTCAAGGTGGCGTTCAAACGCGATCAGACGCGGTACAACTGCGCGACGCAGCTCGACGTATTGGTTGGAAAGCCATTGGCCGATCCCTCGTACATGCGGTATGGGCGCTTTCCGTAGCCAGCGCAAGACAAAGCGAGCAATGAGATGCAACCGGCGCAGCAGCCGATCGCGCCGTCCTAACAAGATGATAGCGAACAGAAATCCGGGCCAGCCGGGGATAATTGGAAAGAGTGAACCGATCAAGCCAAGGGCGAGGAAGAGCAAGCCAAGTGCCCGGCGAACGGTAGGATTGAGGCGGAGAAAGCGGATCACTGCGCGCATGCGGTCTCCTGACTAGCAATTGATGACATGCCTCTGTGCCAGAGGCTGTTATTATTATTGTACTAGAGCAAGCATACAAAGTCGTAACTAATGAAGTTGACAATCCTCTGAATCTTTGCTGATATACTGTCATCTGGGATAGAGGAAAAATCCACTTTTTGCGGAGGCGAAGAGCAATGAGCGAGCAGTCGTGGTGGCGACGATTCGTGGCGGCGATTGAACGCGAATACGAGCGACGCATCAGGCGCGCAAGTCTGTTGGGTGAATTTAAGCCGGCTGGCGATGACCATCACCATGGCCATGCCGCCGAGCCGGCTCATACCGAACACGGTGCGGAAGACGAGGCGGTGATCATGAACGTGCCGCGCGGCACCCGGATCAACCGCCCGTAATCGTAGGGACATAGCGATGCTATGTCCAAGACATAGCGATGCTATGTCCAAGACATAGCGATGCTATGTCCAAGACATAGCGTCGCTCTGCCGTTTCGCTGTGTTTTGGGCAGAGCGTCGCTCTGCCGTTTCGCTGTGTTTTGGGCAGAGCGTCGCTCTGCCCCTACAAATTTCCGCGCTTGGCCTGTTCGCGCTCGATCGCCTCGAACAAGGCCTTGAAATTCCCCTTGCCGAACCCACGGCTCCCCTTGCGCTGGATGATCTCGATAAAGAGCGTGGGCCGGTCTTGTAACGGCTGGCTGAAGATTTGCAGCAAATACCCCTCTTCATCCCGATCGACCAGAATCCCGCGTGCTTGCAACTCCTGCCGGCTCTCATCAATCTTGCCCACCCGCTGCTCAAGGTCATCGTAGTAGGCATCAGGCACGTGAATGAACGGAATGCCAGCAGCGCGCAGCGCGTCAACCGTCGCGCAGATATCACCCGTAGCGAGCGCAATATGCTGCACGCCGGGGCCGCCGTAATACTCCAGAAACTCCTCGATCTGGCTCTTGCGCCGGCCTTCGGCTGGCTCGTTGATCGGGAACTTGATCCGGCCAGTGCCATTCTGCATCACCTTCGACATCAAGGCGCTGTACTCGGTGCTAATGTCGTGATCGTCGAAATGCACCAATTGATTGAAACCCAGCACGTCACGGTAATACTTGACCCACCGGTTCATCGCACCCAGCTCAACGTTGCCGACAATGTGGTCAATCGCGGCGATGCCAGTTTCCGGGACGGGGATGTGCTCCATGATCGGTTGGAAGCCGGGCATAAAGACGCCACGGTACTCTTCCCGCTCGATGAAGGAATGTACGGTGTCGCCGTAGGTGGCAATGGTTGCCTTCACCACCCGGCCATGTTCGTCAACGCATTCGGTGGGTGGTTGCACCGGAATGCCGCCGCGGGCGATCGCGGTTTCGTAGGCGGCGGCGGCATCGCGCACCCGCAGCGCAATGTCCTTCACCCCGTCGCCGTGATGGGCAATGTGGCGGGCAATCGGATGATCGGGGATAAGCGGCGCCGTCAGCACAAAACGCACGTTGCGCCGTGCGAGCACGTAACTGGCTCGATCGCGCACCCCTGTCTCAAGTCCGGCATACGCGACTGGGCGCAAGCCAAGCGTGGTGCGGTAAAAGTGAGCGGCTTGCCGGGCATTGCTGACATAAAACTCGACGTAATCAATTCCAAGCAGATCGAGCGGATCGGCGGAGCGCATCGCATTCCTCCTGTGGTTGTTTTTTCCTCACTGTTGGCGCAACGCTGCGCCAACCTAGCGCCCTACACTATCTCGCTAACCGCGAACTTCTGTGCATCATGCGTTAGCTGGTTGATTGATCTCCTCCCGGTCTCGTGCCTGCGGTCGCGGGGGATTACCGCGCCGTTTGCGGTAGCTCGCAATGACGGCTAGTGCTGCGAGATGCAGTAACTCGTGCGGCCAGATTAGCGTGATGCCAACGGTTCGGCATCTTCCCAAAGCTTCTCGAACGCCCCTTGCAAAAACGCGCCAAAGTTGGGATGGGTCACACACAAGGCGGTGAAGCTCAATGCGCCGGTGACTGGATCTTGTAGTGATAGCAAAGCTACGCGCCGGTCGTAGAGGTTGACTTTGAGCGGCAAGTTCTCGACCACCCGCGCCTGTTGGCCCCAGATCACGAATTGTTGCACCCACCCGCTCAGTTCAGGATCGGCCAGCGCCGCACGTTCATAGATCGCGCGATAACGCACATTGCGCTGGAGCGGTTTGGCTACCTCAGCGAAATTGGCGGCTTGGTCGCCAAGTAACGGCAACTTGAAGCAAACGCAGATTTCGCGCTCGGCGCTGCTGGCCAGCGCCAAGGCGCGCTCGACTACCAGCCGCCGGTCGAGCAAGACATCGACATAATCAAGTGGGTCGATCTGGTCATGGCCAGCGGCAAAGATGGGGTTGAGGGTGGCCAGCAAGCTCTGCATCCCCTCGGCAAGCGCCTCCTGTTCGTGCTCGAATTGGCGCCGGCGCGCCTCCATTAATGCTGGCAGCGCCACCGCCGGATCAACCGCGAAGTAGCGGCGTTGGCCGTCGCTGTGGCGTTCGATTGCCAAGCCGCGGGCGCAGAGCGAGGCCAAGATGTCGTAGATGCGCTGGCGCGGCACGCCGGCGCGCACCGCTGCTTGGGCTGGGGTGAAGCCGCGATGTTCGAGCAGGGCAAGATAGGTGGCTGCTTCGTAGCGGTTGAGGCCTAGCGCCATCAGTTGTTCTGGTGTTCGATCGACCATTGATCTATGTTTCATTGTCACCACTTATTAGTGGTGATCATTATACCCGGTTGCGGTTTGGTCTGCAAGCCGTGCTATGCTAAGAGCGTGCGCGGCAGCGTTCTTTTCATTGAATATATGGTGAGCTGATACCGGCTATGTGGTATTTCACGCCCTACATCCTGTTGCCACTAGCGGCGGCTGTGCTGGCGATGATCGCTGTCTTACAGGCTTGGCCGTACCGGCGGTTGCCGGTGGCGCAGGCCTTTCTCGGCATGATGTTCGCCACGATCTGGTGGTCGTTGTGCAATGCGCTCGAATTGACCAACGCTACTGTCGATGGTAAGACCTTCCTGACCAGCATTCAATATGTGAGTGTGGCGGGCGTGCCCGTCTTGTGGTTGCTGTTTGCGCTGTTCTACACCAATCGCGATCATTGGGTTAGCCGGCGGTTGGTGCTAGGCTTGGCTGGGTGGCAGGGTGTGATTCTGCTGGGGGCATGGACAAATCATTGGCACCGATTGATGTGGCCCTCCGCTGAGTTGGTATATACCGCCAATGGGTTGTGGGTGTTAACCGGCCCCAATGGGCCGTTGTGGTACATTGGCGTCGCGAGCGCCTACAGCATGGTTCTCATCGGCACCATCTTGATGATCGATCAAGCGCGCCGCAGCCGCGCCCTCTATCGGGCGCAGGCGCTGAGCTTGCTGATCGGCGCAGTGTTGCCGTGGGCGGCAAGCATCCTCTTCGTGACTGGGAGCAGTCCGATCCCCTACATCGATACCACGCCGGTTGCCTTCGCGCTGAGCGGAATTGCCTTTAGCGTGGCAATGCAGCGTTTCCGCGCCCTTGATATGGTGCCGGCGGCGCGCGAGACGATCGTTGACCAGATGCCCGATGCGATGATCGTGGTGGATATGCAGGATCGGGTAATAGATCTGAATCCGGCGGCGCAAGCGCTGCTGGATGTGTCTCCTCAAGCTATAGGTCGCTCGCTGGCGGAGGTGGCGCCGCTATGGTTGAGCGAACAGGTGCGCGATCGCTATGAAGGCCAGTTTGAAGTTGTCCAACCCCGGCCTGATGGCGATCTGACCTATGATTTGCGCTGCACGACGCTGCGCGATCGTCGTGGTTTGCCGAGCGGACGGATCATTGTGCTCCGCGATATGACGCTCTTAAAACAGGCGGCATTGGCGTTGCAAGAGGCTAAAGAGGCTGCTGAGGCCGCCAATCAGGCCAAAAGCACCTTTCTCGCTACGATGAGCCATGAGTTGCGCACGCCGTTGACGGCTATCTTGGGCTATAGCGAGTTTATCCGCGAAGATTTGCGCAAACGTGACCAGAACGATCTGGCTGACGACCTTGATCGGGTCATTGTGGCCGGGCGCCATCTGTTGGCCTTGATTAACGATGTGCTGGAATTGGCTCGCCTTGAATCGCATGCGATCCAGATCCATCCCGAAGCGATCACGATGGCGGCAGTGCTCACTGAAGTGGCGCAGACGATGCAAGGATTGGCGCATAAGAATCAGAACTCATTAACAGTGACGTGTGAGCCGGATGTGCCGCCAGTGATGGCCGATCCGGTTCGGTTGCGGCAAATATTGATCAATCTGATCGGCAATGCCTGCAAGTTTACCGAGCGTGGGCAGGTGACGGTGCATTGTTTCCGGCGTGCGCCGGATGTGCTGCAAATCGATATCCACGATACTGGCATCGGTATTCCCCCCGATCAACTGGCGCGTTTATTTGAGCCGTTTATGCAAGTTGATAGCGGCACGACCCGTCGCTATGGCGGCGCCGGTTTAGGGTTGGCGATTAGCCGGCGGTTGTGCCAAGCGATGGGGGGCGACATTATTGTGACGAGCGAACCGCAACGTGGTTCGACCTTTAGCGTGTTGCTGCCGTTGCAATCACCTCCGCAGCCTGAATCATCATCGCTTTAACAGCGTTGTGGTACAATAATCTATCGTAAACTCGGAACATACACGCTCGGTCGAGCGTTTCTTTTTTCATCCGGTCAGGAGCCACTGTGGAATATCAGCCCGATGTTAGGCGTATTACCGGCGAAGGCGGCGTCATCGCCAGTGTGGCAGCAGAGAGTTTGGCCGCGCAGATCGGTCTGCGTCCCGGCGATACGCTGGTGGCTATCGATGGCCAGCGGCTGCGCGACGTGATCGATTACCGGTTTGCGATTGCTGAAGCGCGTGTCACGCTGCTGGTGCGCGCCGCCGATGGCAGCGAGCGCGAGATCACGCTCGAAAAAGACCCCGATGATGATCTGGGGATCGAATTTACTGAGCCGCTCTTCGACCGGTTGCGCACCTGCAATAACAAATGCCCGTTCTGTTTCCTCACTCAGATGCCGAAGGGCTTTCGCAAGACCCTTTACCTGAAAGATGACGATTACCGGCTGTCGTTTCTCTACGCCAATTTCGTCACCTTTACCAATCTGACCGAAGCCGATTGGGAACGGATCGAGCGCCAGCGCCTCTCGCCGTTGCATATCAGCGTCCATGCCACCGATCCCTTCTGGCGGGCGATTATGCTCGGCAAACGCGATGTGCCTGATGTGCGCGAGCAGATTAAACGGCTAGGCCGGGCCGGCATTCGCGTCCATACCCAGATTGTCGCCTGCCCGCAGGTGAACGATGGCGAGGTCTTGCGCCAGACGATCGAAGATTTGATCGCGCTGCACCCGACGGTTGAGTCTATCGCGGTCGTGCCGGTCGGCCTGACCAAGTTTCGCTTTGAAGGCAAAGCGCCTAAGACGATCCGGGCCGCGATACAGGTGCATGAAACGCCAGAGTGGATCGATACCAATTGGGAACGGCAACCGCTGTGGGAAGACCCTTCAGCGCCGATCCCGCTGCGCAACGGCAGCCAACCGCTGCACGATCCAGAGCTGGGCTTCTGCTCGCGCCTCGGCGCCGTGACCGATGTGCCGCTGCGGTGCTATACCGCGCCTGAAGCGGCAGCGGTGCTCGATCTGATCGAACCTTACCGTTCCCGCTGCTACGAGCAGTTTGGCCTCCATCTGGTCTACGCTTCCGACGAGTTTTATCTGCTTGCTGGCCGGCCCGTTCCCCCTGCCGAGACCTACGACGATATGCCGCAGTATAGCAACGGCGTCGGGATGGTGCGCGATTTTCTCGATAATTGGGCGCGCGCGCGCCGCCGCTTGCCGGCCCAGATTGCTCGCCCCACGACGCTGGCCCTCGTCTGCGGGACGCTGGTGGCGCCGATGATGGAACAGGTTGCGGCGCGCTTGAACCGGGTTGAAAACCTGTCGGTGCAGGTGGTTCCGGTGGTTAATCAGTTCTTTGGTGAGACGGTGACGGTTAGTGGCTTGCTCACTGCGCAAGACGTGATCCCAGCGTTGCGCGCTTCCGGTTGCGAGCGGGCATTACTTCCGCGAGTGATGTTCGACTATTCTGGTGAACGCACGATCGATGACTACACACTGGGGCAAATCAGTGCTGAAGCTGGGATGCCGGTGGCATTAGCCAGTGAAGCAGACGAACTGGTGCGCTATGTGCGGGCATTAACCCGGCATGAGTAGGGGGAGGGCGCAATGGCTGATCAGGAATCGCGCTTGCAGCGGTACCTTGCGGTGATTCAACGCGCCAATCAGATTGCCGATAGTACCCAGCTCGATGATCTGCTCGATCGGTTGCTTGATTTGATCATCGAGATTACCGAGGCCGAAGCCGGTACACTCTACCTGTACGATGCCGCTACCAACGAACTGATCTTTAAAGTGGTGAAAGGCAGTCCCGCTGGTGAAGCGTTGCTCGGTCGCCGGTTCCCAGCCAACACTGGGATTGCCGGCTATGCCTTGCAACAGCGCCAGCCGTTCTTCGTGCATGACGTAGCCAACGATCCGCGCTGGAATCGTTCGTTGGGTGAGATGGGTGCGTTGCGCCTGCGCACGATGTTCTGCGTCCCGCTGATGCTGCGCGGCGAGCCAGTTGGGGTGGTGCAGGTCTTTAATTTGCCGCTTGAGGCGGTCGATGAACAGGAAGAACTGGCCCTGATTGAGTTGCTGACGTCGCGGTTGGTGACTGAAGTCGAGAAAGCGCGGCTGTTGGCCGAGGCGCAGCAACGCGAACGCCGGCAGCAGGCGCTGGTCGAGATTGTCTCGCAATTGACCGCCACCCTCGAACGCGATGAGCTGTTGCGCCGGATTATGAACTACGCCTGTGATCTGCTTGAGGTTGAGGCGGCGTCGATTTGGTTGATCGACCACGAGCGCAATGATCTCGTGCTGCACATCGCTGGCGGTGAACACAGCGAACGGGTAGAGGCTTTGCGCGTGCCGCGCGGGCAAGGCATTATCGGCCACGTCATCGAAACCGGCGAGACGGTGGTGGTCAATGATGTGCATCAAGATCGCCGCTTCTATCAGGGGCTTGATCAACGCAGCGGCTTTCAGACGCGCGCGATCTTGTGCGTGCCGCTGCGCGCGCCGCGGATCGTGCTGGGTGGCGAACGCGGCGAAGTTGAGGGGATGATTATCGGCGGTGCGCAAGCGCTTAATCCGCGCAATGGCCGGCCTTTCTCGCCCGATGATGTGGCGTTGTTCCAGATGCTGGCTTCGCAGGCGGCAACCGTGATCCGGCTGGCCGAACTCTACCGCGAGACCGATAGCCTCTTTACCCGGATTATTGATGCGATTACCGGCGCCATTGATCTGAAAGATCCCTACACCCGCGGCCATAGCCAGCGGGTGAGTGATTTTTCGGTGGCGATTGCGCAAGAATTGGGCTTGCCGCGCGATCAGATTTATCAGTTGCGCGTGGCGAGCAAGTTGCACGATGTCGGTAAAATTCGGGTGCCTGATCAGATCCTCAAGAAGCCGGGCCGGCTCGAAGAGGAGGAGTTTGCCGAGATGCGCCGGCATCCGATCTACGGCATGGAGTTTCTGCGCGATAATGGCCTGCTCGACCTCGAATTGCTGCGCCATTCGTGGCCGGCGTTGGCCCAGCATCACGAGCGGCTTGATGGGCGTGGGTATCCGCTTGGCATCAGTGGCGAGTCGATCTCGTTGTTTGGCCGGATTGTCGCCGTGGCCGATGTGTTCGATGCGCTGACCAGCCATCGCCCGTACCGGCCACCGATGCCGGTTGAGCAGGTGTTTGCGCTGCTGCGCCGCGGCGCCGGCACCGAGTTTGATCCGGAATGTGTTGAGGCGTTGATCCGGGCGCGAGCTAAAGGTAAGATTCTGACGCAGGATGAGCGGGAACAGGCGGCAGCGCCGCCGGTGATGGAGCAAGACCATGCGCGTACTGTTGATCGATAATTACGACTCGTTTACCTACAATTTGTACCAGTATTTGTGCGAGTTGGGCGCTGACGTCGAGGTAGTGCGCAACGACCAGATCACGGTGGCTGAGGTGGCGGCGCGCCATCCCGACCGGATCGTGATTAGTCCCGGCCCTTGTACGCCGGCTGAGGCTGGGATTAGCGTTGATGTGATCCGTGAACTGGGCAGCCAGATCCCGATTTTGGGGGTGTGTCTCGGCCACCAAGCGATCGGCGCAGCCTACGGTGGTGCAGTGGTGCGCGCGCCGCTGGTGATGCACGGCAAGCTCTCGCCGATCTATCACAATGGCCAAGGCGTGTTTGCCGGCTTGCCATCGCCCTTCCTCGCAACTCGCTACCACTCGCTGATCGTCCGCCGCGAGGATCTGCCGGATGAGCTGGAAGTGACCGCATGGACGGAAGATGGCCTGATTATGGGCCTGCGCCATCGCTCGCAGCCGGTCGAGGGGGTGCAGTTTCACCCTGAGTCGATTATGACCGAGGGTGGCAAGCAGATGTTGGCCAATTTCTTGGCTGGTGTGCCGGTGAGCGCAGGGAGTGGGGAGTAGGGAACAGGGAGTATTAGGACACGGATTCACACGGATATAACGGATGTACACGGTGTTCGCGATCCGTGGTCATCTGTCAAACCCGTCTTTATCCGTGTCCTATTCCTTGTGGGCAGATTACGCCATCGGCGGGTGGGCCGGCGGCGCAATGCGATCAAGCTCGGCGTACCCGGCCAACGCTTCGGCCCGCGATAGGCCAGCGGCGGCGAGTTCGGCATCGCTGCGGGCCAGCAGCCGTTGGTAGAATGCCCGCGCCGTCGCCAGCCAGCGCAGCGGCTCGCGGCCCAACAATTCATGCACGATGTCTTCGCTGCGCGCCAGATCACCCTGTCGCTCGCAGAGGGTGAGTAAAGCCGCTAGCGTGGGTTCTGGCACAACGTAATTGCGCAGCAACGCGAGCAGATCTGCGTAGGCCGGAGTATAGCCTGGCAATGGCTCTGGAGCAGCCAACGCGCATTCAATGACGACTTGCAAGGCCAGCAAAGCGCGAGCGGCTGCGGCATCCGCTTCCCCATCATCGCTGAGCAGGTGCGCTTCAGCGGTGAGCAACGCGGCCAGATACGCCCCTTCGCTCCACCAATCGTCACCGTGACTGTGAAATCGTAATAGCGCCAAGAGTTGCCGGTCGCTCAGCGCCGCTACCTGATCGCTGCCGACGCCGAGCCGGTCGCGGTAGGCGTTATCAATCGCGATCCGCGCTAGCGGCGATTTGCCGTCGCGGTAAAGACCGAGGATGTGGCGGATGATCGCGCCGAATTGGGCGATCATGCGCAAGATGTAATCGTCGCGGTACATAAGTATACCGTACCCGATGGAGGGGCCGGCTGTCAAATCGGCAGCGTATGCTAGGCTGCGCCATCCGCTTCCCGCTTTCGCTTATGGTATGATACTTTGTGCAGAGACTGGCTAGAGGAGGACATCAATGGAGCCACCGTTCATTGGGAAGGTCGCGCTGGTGACCGGCGCGGCAGCCGGGATTGGGCGCGCTTCGGCGCTGGCGTTCGCCCGCGAAGGCGCAAAAGTTGTCGTTGCTGATGTAAATGTTGAGGGCGGCGAGGAGACGGTCGCGCTGTGCCGCGCACACAATACCGATGCGATCTTTGTGCGCTGCGACGTATCGCAAAACAGCGAGGTCGAGCAGTTAATCGCCAAGGCGGTCGATATGTTTGGCCGGATCGACTTTGCGCATAATAATGCCGGTATCGAAGGTGTGCAGGCCATGCTGGTCGATTATCCCGAAGAGGTGTGGGATCGGGTGATCGACATTAACCTGAAGGGCGTTTGGCTGTGTATGAAGCACGAGATCCGGCAGATGCTGCAGCAGGGTGGCGGTGCGATTGTTAATACCTCGTCGGTGGCCGGCCTGTCGGGTTCGCGCGGGGTGTCAGCGTATGTTGCCAGCAAGCATGGTATTGTTGGTATCACTAAAGCGGCGGCGCTTGAGTATGCCCGTAACGGGATTCGCGTCAATGCGATTTGCCCCGGCACGATCCATACCGCGATGATCGATCGCTTCACCCAAGGCGATCCGCAACTGCTGGCCCAATTCGCCGAGGGTGAACCGATTGGCCGGCTTGGATCGCCGGAAGAGGTGGCCAATGCCGTGATTTGGCTCTGTTCGGATAAGGCATCGTTTGTGACTGGCGCGACCTTAGCCGTCGATGGTGGCCGGTTGGCGTGATGGAAGCTGATTCGCCCTACGCCGCTATCTATGCGGTAGTGAGTCGTATTCCGCCGGGGCGAGTGTGTACCTATGGCCGGGTGGCCGCGCTGGCTGGCCTGCCCGGCCATGCGCGTATGGTTGGCTATGCGCTGCATCTGCTCTTGCCGCACAGCGTGGTGCCGTGGTGGCGGGTGATCAACCGGGCCGGTCGCATCAGTAATGTCTACGCCGCCGATGAGCAACGTGCCCGCTTGCAAGCCGAGGGGGTGGAGGTCAGCGACGAGTATCGGATCGATCTCGCCCGCTTTCTGTGGGACGGTGATGATGGCGGGTGAGGGTTGCAGGCTATTACCGCAGCGACGCCGAGGGCGCGGAGGGTGGATGTCTCGCTTGCCCCCGCGCCCTCTCCAATGACCCATCGTACCCAATGCTATGACGGTCGTTTCAGCTACCGAAAAGCGCTTCTGGCTCATCCCCCTCTATGCTGCCGGGGTGGTGGTCTTTTCCGACATGTATTTGACCCAACCCATCTTGCCGCAGTTGTCGGCGGAATACGGGATTGCGCCGGCCACCGCCGGTCTTAGCGTATCGGTGGTCGTATTGATGATTGCACTGGGGTCGCTGGCGGTAGGCCCGCTCAGCGACCGGTGGGGGCGCTGGCCGGTGATGGCGGGCAGCGCGTTGCTCCTCGCGCTGCCGACGCTGCTCTGCGCGCTCGCGCCATCGTTCGAGTTGTTGTTGGCGGGGCGGGCGCTGCAAGGCTTGTGCATTCCCGGCCTCACGGCGGTGACGGTGGCGTATCTCGGCGACCGATTGCCAGCCACAGATTTAGGCCGGGCCGTTGGTGGCTGGATCGCAGCCAACGTTGCCGGCGGGTTGAGCGGGCGGGTGGTGGGTGGCTTGATCAGCGACGGGTTTGGTTGGCGGGCCAGTTTTGTGGTCTTTGCCGGTTTAACCCTTGTCAGTGGCCTGACTTTGCTGATGACTCTGCCGCGTGACCGGCAGCGGGCGGCGAGTGGCGGCTGGCAGCAAGCCTATCAGGCAATGTTCGCCCATGTAGCCGATCGGCACCTGCGCTCGGCCTACGTGATCGGCGGAGCGCTCTTTTTCGGTTTCCTCGGAATCTTCACCTACCTGCCTTACTACCTTAGCGCGCCGCCGTTTGGCTTGCCGCCGGCGATCATTGCCTTAGCCTACGTGAGCTACTTAGCCGGCGTGATTGTCTCGCCGTGGGCCGGAGCGCTCTCGGCCCGCTATCCCCGTCCCCGGTTGATCATGATCGGGTTGTTGATTGCGATGGCCGGGATCGGTCTGACGCTCATCCCCAATGTGCCGCTGATTGCCCTCGGCTTATGGACGCTATGCAGCGGGATGTTTATTGCTCAAGGCATTGCTCCGGCGCTGGTGAACCAGTTGGCGCAACAGGCCAAAGGCGCGGCCAGTGCGCTCTATTTGGTGGCGTACTATGTCGGGGGAACGCTCGGCGGAGTCATCCCCGGCCTTGGTTGGCAGACAGCCGGCTGGCTGGGAGTGGCGGCAATCTGTCTGAGCGCGCTGGCACTGGCGTTGGCCGCCACCGTTCAGTTGAGCAGAGCAACAACCCCGTGAGACTGGGGGAGGGCGAGCCGCTCGCCGGCAGCGGGTTGCGGGGCAGACAGCCCATGTGGTGGAATGCAAAATCGCTGTGCGATGCCGTACAGTTCGGCGCTGTGCTCCCCTCTCCCACTAACGCAGGAGCGGGGCGCTACGGGGTTCCGTGCCAGCGATGCCTCCCCCGCCACGCAGCGGCTCCCCCTCTCCTACCGTCAGGTGGGAGAGGGGGCCGGGGGGTGAGGGCGAAACGCACAGCCGCAAAGGAGCACAGACGCAGTAGCGCCGGACGGCTGTCCGGCTCCGCAAAGGACGCAGCGGGGAAAACGCAAAGGCGCGAAGGTCGCAGAGGATGAAACCGCAAAGGCGCAAAGAACGCAGAGGCCGCAAAGGGTTTTGGATTAGGATCATGCTCGCCGCACTCGCCAGATGTGCCCCCACCCCTTACCCCTCCCCCGCTGGGGGAGGGGGACCTACTCCTCCCCCAGCGGGGGGAGGCTGGGAGGGGGGCAATATGCCGCCCTCACCCTGCCCCACCCTACTGGAGGCAAGTGCAATACAAACCCGTTTCTTTTTCGGGCCTTTTGTGTCTTCTTGTGGCTCTTCCTCCGCGTCCTCTGCGGTAAAAACGCACCCTCACCCCCACCCCCTCTCCCACATTGCGGGAGAGGGGCGCTACGGGGTTCCG
>JAUQOZ010000316.1 GCA_030550625.1 Chloroflexota bacterium
GCGCGACGGGATCACCCCCGCCGGTGGTCTCATGCCGGGGCAACGCTATCACGGCGAGGTCGTCTTCCCGCGACCGCAACCGATCGAGCAAATCCGCTTCTTCTTTCCGCGCTATACCACGGCCACCCTCACCTTCAACGAGCGCGGCTTAGCCAGCGCCACCGTCACCTCAGCCAGCGGCGGCGCGCCACCGCCGATGGCGACGCCAACCGTTGAAGAGCAAGCGCTACAAATGCTCGAAGAACTGTTGCACCGGCAGGCGCAAGCGGTGATGGCGGGCGATCTGGCCGGCTACCTGAGCACCTTCGCCACGGATGTGCAACCGGCGCAAGAAGCCATCTTCCAACGCGGCCAGCGACTGCCGCTGGCCGATTACCGGTTGGAGCTTGCGCCGGACTCCTATTTCCTCGACACGGAATTGGAACGCGGCGAAAAGTCGCGGGTGACAATCAGACTGTCATACCACTGGCGCGGATTGCCGGAAGAAAATGTCTTTCAGCACACCCTACGCTACTGGTTCAGCAAGCAGGATGGCCAGTGGGTGGTAAGCAGATACGAAGCTGACCGTCCGGCGCCCTTCTGGTGGCTCAATGACGTGCAGCTCGCCGAGAGCGAACACTTCCTGATCTTCTACCGGCCAGCCGCTGCCGATCTCGTCAATACCATTAGCGCCGAATGCGAGCAGGTCTACGCAGAATTGCAAGCAGCCGGACTCACGCTTGACTCACGGTTTGCCGTCTATGTGATGATTGATCAAGACGATTTTAGGGAGCAAACCGGGCAAGGCGCGCGCACGCTGGGGTTAGCCGTTTGGCACTACTTCGTGCTAGATGAGACCGTGCAAACCCAAGGCTGGGCCTTTTACCTCAATGGGGCAAGTCTCACTGAACGCGATGCGGTTGATGACCCCTTTGGCCGAAAAGCCACCATCAAGCACGAGATGGTACACTTGGCGCTCGCCCGTGAGACGATGCCATTCACGCCGGTTTGGCTGATTGAAGGCACGGCTATGCACTTCGCCGGCCAATACCGGCCTGAGCTGCGCCAATACCTCATCAGCGAAGGCAAGCCGGATCAGATCAGCCTTGCGCAACTCACGGCTGCCGATCAACTCGGCCAATTCGACGTTATGGGCGGCAGGGTTGGCTCAGAATATCTCTTTTCCGCCGAAGTCGTCCAGTATTTGATCGACACCTACGGGATCGAGCGCTTCTGGGACTTTTATCGCTCGTTTACCCGCGTACCAGCCGAACGGCTACGGCAAGCGCTGCCGCTCTTCTCAGTTATGAATAGCGGATTAGGCCCTTTCCGCAACGAAATCGTCCCTGAAATGCTCAACGAAGTATACGGGCTGAGTCTGGCCGAACTAGAGGCAGCGGTCAAAGCCGGCCTGCAACAGTAACGCCGCATCCGCTATAATACCCGCGCGCCTCAGCCGGCAACAAGCCGGCGGTATTAGCGGCGGGCAGGTATGGATGAAGTTATTGAACTCGACATTGACAGCATCGCACAGGGCGGCGATGGCGTTGGCCGGCTCGGCGAGCTGGTGGTGTTTGTGAGCGGAACGTTGCCGGGAGAGCGGGTGCGCGCGCTGGTGCGCGAGCGCCACCCGCGCTTCTTGCGCGCAACGGTGAGCGAGGTGCTGCACGCTGCACCGGATCGAGTTGCGCCCCTCATCACCCCCGGCGATCACGTACCATGGCAACACATTGCCTATCCGGCGCAAGCGCGCTTCAAGGAAGCGATCGTCGCCGAACAAATCCGCAAATTTTTGCCCGGCGTGGACGTGCCGATCCAGCCGGTGATCGCAGCGCCGCAGCCGTGGGGCTATCGCAACAGCGCCCGCCTGCACGCCGATGGCGCAGCGTTAGGCTACCATGCCGCCGGCGCCAAGACGGTGGTTGATTTAGCGGATGATCCACTGTTGTTGCCAGCATTGCGGACAGCACTAGCCGGATTGCGCCAACTGCCCTTTGCCGGCCTCATCAACGAGGTACACTTGCGGGCTAGCGCGACATACGGCTACGCCGCCGCCCGGCTTGATCCCGCCCCCGGCGCTGATCGCAATGCTCTGGCCCGGTTGGCTGCGGCGTGGATGGCCGCCACGCCGGTGTTAGCGGGTGTTACGCTTGGCGACGAACCGCTGGTGGGGGCTGATGCCATCTACGCTGACTTGGGCGGGGTAGTCTTCCGGCTCAGCCTCAGCAGCTTCTTTCAAGTCAATCATGCGCAGGCCGAGCGCATGGTCGAGGTGGTGCGCGCGGCGTTAGCGCCGCACGGCGGACGCTTGCTTGATGCCTACAGCGGCGTAGGCAGTTTTGCCTTGCCATTGGCCGCCGCGTATGACGAAGTGGCGGCAGTGGAAGCTTACGAGCCAGCAGTAGCGGATGGTCGCCAGAGCGCCGCCGCTAATCAGATAACAAATGTGCAATTTATTGCTGGTACAGCCGAGCGAGTGGTCAGCCGTCTGCCCGGCCCCTTTCAAGCCGCGATCCTCGACCCGCCGCGACGCGGGTGCCATCCGGCGCTGATCGAGGCGGTGATTACCCATGCCCCGGCACGAATCGTCTACATTTCGTGCCATCCCGGCCTGATCGGACGCGATTTAGCCCCCTTGCTCACTGCCGGTTATCATCTCATTCTGGTGCAGCCGATCGATCTCTTTCCGCAAACCCCGCATATCGAGACGATCATTGTGCTTCATCGGGCATAATCTACGACGACTGGCAGCACATATTGTCAAGGCATGTTGTTTCTATGAGGTTGCGATCCACTACAAAATTCTCATCTAAGATGCTAGAACTATATTTCTTTAGTAGGCTTGCATGACAAAGCCGTCTTATTTACAATAGATGTATAGAAACCTTTCTAGCAAAACAAGCACGGTTTAACTTTTTAACAAAATATATACCGTATCAACTCACAAATAAACGAACACGCCTACGTTCAAAGCATAGAGAGATATTGACCTCGCCATCAAAACTATGTCATCTGAAATAAGGATGCAGCGCGCGTCGTGGCAACAATACGGTAAGAGAGTCGTGTTATACTACAGGCA
>JAUQOZ010000145.1:0-1154 GCA_030550625.1 Chloroflexota bacterium
TATACGACATTATTTTTCTGTCAAGATTTGGCGGGGCAAAGGAGGGTGAGAGATTAGCGCGGTGTTCTGAGAGATCGAATGAACAGGCAAAGACTATTGCGGCCGCCCTGCTGCAAGGTACGATTGTAACCGAGCCAACACGGCGTCTTTCACCATGGTTGCCCACGCTACGGCCTGCGCAGCCATGGCTCGATCAACTATTTCAGCGCCGGGATAACGAAAATCAACCCCGAACGGGGTCAGTAATTCTGCATCGGCTAACTCTTGCGGCAAAGCGGCATCGGCTTGAGCGGCCAATTTTAACAGATAGCCAATATCGTGCGTTTTGGGAAAAGGGATTTGGTAGCGAACAAGGAAGGCTTTCAACCATTTCTCAGCCGCTTGTTGGGCATGAAATGCGACGGCATAATAATCTGTTTGATTCACCCCCAATAACACTTCTGCCGCAAAACGATCGGCTTCAGCTTTCCGCAGCCACTCTTGCACAAAATCCCAGCGCACTTGCTCAGCGCTGCGCGGCATACACGATACTCCCCCAGCGATGAGCCGGATATGCTAATCCGCCAACGACATCTTTGGTTTCTTCAAATTCAGTCGTGCTCATAAACACGATTTGCAGAGCAAAACCTGCCTCCTCGCGCAATGGTCGCGTTAAACGCCACGCTTCTAAACGCGCCGGCGGCAGCGGCGTCACCACAAGCAAATCAATGTCACTGTCTTCACGCGGCTGGCCATAGGCTTGCGATCCGTAGAGAATCACACGCTCTGCATGAAATTGTTTGCCAAGCCGTTCAGCAACCGCCCGGATCCATTCGATGGGCACGGTTGCGCGCGATTGGTTCGAGGATGTCATAGCTCTTTAAGCGAGTCGATTGATGAAAACTCTTGCTTGGTTAGTATATAAAAGCCATCAAAGACTGTCAAAGAGCGATCATCCTCCTTCAACGCCTATCTCCCCACCCGGCCAGCGGTAGCGCATCCCCGGCGGCAAGCGCAGCGTTTCGTCGCCGAGCCGGCCAAGGCCAAAGGTTGCGCCATCGGCGCTGCGCTCCAGCCGGGCATAGTCCGTCCACTGCACGATCCAGCCATTGCGGAGGATGTCGCCGCTAAGCGGTTGGCCGAGACTAGCTAGCAGCTCTTCCGGCACAGCATAA
>JAUQOZ010000145.1:1180-3055 GCA_030550625.1 Chloroflexota bacterium
CAGCGAGATACAGCTCTCTACCCAACGGGCGGAGGTGGATGGCACTGCCGTGTGCTTCGAGACACACCCGTTCAAAGCATTGCAACCATCCCCACCCAAACGGCACTGCCGGCGTGAGCGGCCAGCCGGCCCGTTCGACTGCGCCGAGTTCGGCCCATGCCTGCATGAAACGTGCCGGCACGAAGTAGCCGGTTTCGGTGAAGAAGGCGCCGCCTTGCGCTTCAACGGCCAGCGTAGCCACCGGCTGCGGCGCGATCAGGTCGTTCCCGGCTCGATCGCGCAAGCCGACGGCCAGTTGGTACGTGCCGGGCAGCAGTTCGAGCGGCAACGCGATCGGTTGCATGTGTTCGATGGGAACGGCAGTTGGCCAGCGCGCCGGCGGCAGCGCGCCGTAGAGCAAGGGTAGTTCGCTGTGGGCGGCCACGCGGTCGCCGGCAAAGAGCACCCGCACCACCACGGTCAGACCTTCCGCCGGCTGTGGTGCGACCCGCTGCCATTGCAAGCTGAGCGTGACTAGTTGGCCGGGTTCGTAGGCCGCACCGAGCGGCGGGGCCAGTTGCACGCCGGCCAGTTGCACCCCGCCTGCCGCCACCGTTGCAGCCGGTGGCTGGGCCGGCCCAGTTGCCACCGGACGGTAGCGGTCGATCACGCCGAGCGAACCGTCTTGGGCGTAGCGGTGGCGAATGATCGCGATCATCTCTGGGGTCAGCCAGTTGCCGAGGTAGTCGAGCAAGACCAGCGGCAGCTCGCCGTTTGCTAGCTCGCGCAGGATGGCGGTCTGATCGGCGAGTCCTTGATCGAGCAACTGGCGGAACTCGAACACCGGGATGCGGGCGGTGACGCCAGCGCCACTGGCGAGACCGGGCAAGTCGGTGAAGATGACTGGGCCGGCAGCGCGGGCTTCGGCAGCGAGGGCGGCATCGGCACGAGCCAGCGCTGCTAGTACCGCCGCTTCGCGCTGCGCATCGGCCCACACCCCGTATTGGCCGAACACCATACGCGGCGGGCTCGGTTCGATCAACCCCGCCGGACGCAGCCGGTTGGCGTCCCACAACGGCGGGTAGTAGAGCAGGCTCGCGATTAACAGCGCACTCAAGCCAGCCATCGCCGCCGCACTAGTCCAGCGCGGTCGGGGAGCGCCGGCCAGTGTGCGCCATCCAATCCCAGTCAGCCAAATCAGCCCGGCGTACCATTCAAAGAAGTAGTTGGCATACGCGCCGACCTTGCCCACGCCGATCGCGCCAAGCGTGCCGGCCAACAGATAGGTGAGGGCCGGGATCAGCGCTGCCCGCTGCCCGGCGCGCCACGCCACCGCCGCACCGATCAGCGCCGTGAGCAGCAACGGCCAGCGTAAGGCCACTTGCTGCCGCCAAAACTCAACCGCCAGCGCCAACTCCCAGCGGTTGGCGTTAGCCGCCACTACGTGCAGCAAAAACTGTCCCTCTGTCGCCCACACCAAGCCGGCCACGATCCCGCCGCCAACCAGAGCTCCAGTAACGAGAAAAGACTGCAAGGCTTGGCGAGCATGCGATTCGGGGTGGGAACGGAGCCGGATCCATCCGGCGAGTAAGATCATACCGGCAGCCAGCGGCCCGGCGATCAGCGACGGCTTGGTCAAGAGGCAGCCAACCGCCAAGAGACTGGCCAGCGCGCCGCGCCAGATCGGCGGCAGCCGCTCGTGGCCGGCCACCCACACCGCCCACAACCCCAGCGCCACCCCCAGCAGATCCACCCGCATGAGCGGCATCCACTCGCGCACCACCGGCACAGCCAGCCAGAGCAGCGCCAGCCATGCCCCGCGCCGCCCGATCAGCGCCGCCAGCGCCGCTATACTAGCCAGCGCGCCAAACAGCGCCACCAGCCTCCCCGCTGCCA
>JAUQOZ010000166.1 GCA_030550625.1 Chloroflexota bacterium
CCCTTGAACGCAGTGACACTGGGGTGTGGGCGTGCAACTTCTCGGGTGTCCTTAGGTGTTGCCGGAGCGCGTCGAAGCGATCTCCGCCACGAGCGGGCGCCATTCAGGCATGCGTTCCGCCGCTGCGGGAGATTCTTTGGGCGCTGCACGCACTCGCAATGACACATGGGTGGCGCCCCTGCGCAATGGCAACAATCCCTATGCGCTGTTCATCGCTCTCATCATCGCTCCCACGGCGCGGGAGAGGGGTGTGACTGTGTTCCGCTCCTTGCGATGCCGTATACGCCATCCAGCGGCTCCCCCTCTTCCGCCTCACGGTGGGAGAGGGGGCCGGGGGGTGAGGGTCAGCAGTCTGCGGTCCGCCCCTCACCAGCCAGCATAGGGCGCCGGCCACTCAAGGCACGTTCCTGCTAGATGAGGATAGTGCGGCAGTTTGACTGCCGCACTCCATAACGCCTTGCTCATTTCACCTTACTCGGCGTATACTTCTACAAGGAAGAAGTTTTGAAATACCTTGAGATGCTCAATGACTGTCGATCCACGTGACTATCGCGCCACAATGGGTTTGTTTGCCACCGGGGTGACGGTGATTACCGCCAGTGATGGCCAGCAGATCCGGGGCATGACTGCCAACTCGCTGACTTCAGTTTCGCTTGATCCGTTGCTCTTGCTCGTCTGTGTTGATCGCAACGCGCGCATGGCGCCAGTAATCAGCGCGGCGACTCATTTTGCGGTGAACATCTTGCGCGCCGATCAAGAAGCGATTGCGCGCCATTTTGCTGGCCGGCCACAGCCTGATCTCGACATCCCAATGATCGAACTGGCTGGCGCGCCGGTGTTGCGCGATAGCCTTGCCACACTCGTTTGCGCCCGTGATCGCATCCTCGACGGCGGCGATCATCTGATTGTGTTGGGGCGCGTGCTAGCGCTGCGTCGCTCATCTGAAGGGGAACCGCTCTTGTACTTTGCTGGCGCGTACCGCCACTTGGCGGAAATGTCACCGGCATTAGCATAAATCTGCGCTGCGTGCTACGATACACTCTGGTAGGATCGGTATAAGTTGGCGTAACTACCGAGGTGTATCGTCATGGTTCAACTACGCCAGCGCATACTCGTTGCTTTTGGCCTCGGTTATGCTGCGCTGATCTGGCTCGGCGCGCAGCCAGTCATCACCACGCGCGGCTTGCCATTGATTTGGCTAGCCGCTGGTGTGGCGTTAGGCGGTGCGCTGTTAGCTGGCAATCGCATCTTGCCGGCCATCTTTGCCGGCGCCTTGGTTGGATACGGCGCCGTTTTCTGGCAGCTAGGTCTCCCCCTTGCCCGGTTGTTGCTCGCAGCGGTGATCTTTGCAGGCGCCGCTGTGGGGCAGGCATGGCTGGGGTATTTCCTCGTGGATCGCTTGGGCGGAGCGCTGCCGCCGGCCTCCTTACCGCGCGTTTTGCTGGTGTGTGGGTTACTCGCGTTGGCCGCCTTGCCAGCGCCATTTGTAGGCGCAGCGACAATGGCTGCTGCTGGTGTGCGCTTGGCTGCCGATTGGCCGCTGGTTGGCTGGCAATGGTGGCCCAATTTCCTCGCTGGCGTGTGGTTGGTTACGCCGTGGCTGGTCGTCGGTGCCTTCTATTGGCATCGGCGACCTATGCGTGAACCGTTCCTGTGGCCGGTGAGCAGCCTCTTGCTAGCATTGCTGCTCTTTAGCCTGCAATTGGTTTGGCGTGATGCCCAACAGCGGTATGCTGAACGGCTTCAAGCCGATACTAACGAGATCATGAGTCTGATCGATGACCGGATGACGCGCTATGAACAAGGGATTCAGAGCATTGGCGCTTTCTTTCTCGCTTCGCAGCAGGTTGAACAGCATGAGTTTAGCGTCTTTGTGCGCACGATCCTCAATCAGCTACCGGCGTTACAGTCGGTCGGTTGGGCGCAGCGAGTAACACAAGCTGAACGAGTAGCGTTCGAGCGCCAGATGCAGGAAACCGGCTTGCCAGACTTTCGGGTGCGCGAGCCGGGAGTCTATGGCTCGCCGGCAGGTCCACGGCCTGATTATTACCCCTTGACGTATGTTGAACCGTTTGCCGAGCGCCGCCCTGTATTGGGCATGGATATGGCAGTCGAGCCGGTACGGCGCGATGCGTTGGCGCAGGCGCGCGATAGCGGGCAGATTGTGATGACGGGGCCGATCTTCCCGTATGTATCAACGGTACAGACGCCGTCGGTGTTGCTGCTGGCGCCGGTATATACCGCAGGGCCGCCGCCGCAAGCTGTGGCTGAACGCCAGCGCCGGATCACCGGGATGGTGATGTTTTTGGTATTGCCGGCTGAGTTGATCGAGCAAGCGTTGCGTCCGGTCATTCCCCCTGATCTTGATGTGCTCTTGCTCGATGTCACCGATGGCACGCCGCAACCGCTCGCTCTTTACGCATCGGGTGCAGTGCAATCGCCAGAGCAGCTTGATCTGGCGGTATTTATGCGTGATGCTGCGATTGTCATCGAACAGCAACGCTATGGCCGGGTCTGGCAATTTGCGTTGCGGCCCGGCGCGACCTATCCGAACTTTTGGTTGAATGGCGATGTTGTTAGCCGGACGATTATCGCTATCGCTAGCGTGATCGTCTTCTTCGCATTTATCGGCCAGCGCCAGCAGCACGACGCGCGCCAACGCCGGCTCACCCGCACGTATGCTTTGCTCAGCGCCATTAATCAGATGATCATTCGTGAACGAGAGCCGCAGCGGATTTTTCAAGCAGTCTGCCGGATTGCGGTGGAAGTGGGCGGTTTTCGCATGGCGTGGATCGGGCAGCGGCAAGCGGGTAGTGATCAGTTGGCGCCGGTTGCATTTGCCGGTGAAGCAGGCGACTATCTCGAACGTCTTCAGATCTCGCTGAGCGAAGATACGACCTGTCCGACGGCGCAGGCGCTGCGCAGCGGCCAAGCGATGATTGTCAATAATCTTGCCACTGATGAACGGGTGGCATTGTGGCGTGAAGCGGCACTGCGGCTAGGGTATCGCGCCTCGGCGAGCTTTCCGTTGCTGGTTGATGGC
>JAUQOZ010000058.1 GCA_030550625.1 Chloroflexota bacterium
TTATTTGTCATAAGTTGCCTCGCGAAGTTGAAACTGTAACGGTGTATCTACATCGTCGAGCAATCGTGGATCAAGGCCCGACTCAAGCCATGTCGTGAGGTTATCCGCATCAAACCATGCGGTTTTGAGTAAACCATTTTTAAGATTGGCACGTAAGACTAATGTCATCTCACGATGAATGGTTTGATGTTGCAATAAGCGCGTAATGTGCGCCAATACTTCAATACTGTGGGTGACCAGAAAAGCCTGAATCGGTTTGCCGCGAATGATCTCGAAAAATTGGTCGAGCAAGCGGATCAAGCTTGCCGGATTTTGAAACACCTCCGGCTCTTCCCACAACACCAACCCCGGTGCATCAGCAGTGACCACCTCAGCCAATGCGACAAGGGGCGCCAACAGCTTGAACGCATGGCGCATCCCGTCACCGAAGTGGTCAATCGCAAGCGGCGCGCGGTCGGGGAAGCGGATATAGCCGGCCCGGCCGGTTTGGCCTTCCGGCGGATCGGCAATCTCAATCTCGGCCCCGTGCAGTTCTGGGAAGACGGCTGCCATGCGCGCAGCCAGCTTTTCATACCAGCCGGGAATGGTGTGGTACGCCCAACGAGTGAATTGGGCGTTAAGCGGGGCATTGACGGCATACGAATCGATCAAGAGCACCCGTTCGGGGTGCGGCGATTGGCCTTGTGTCACCCACACCGCTAGTTGATCAATCGGTTGGGTGCGCTCCCAGCGGTATACGAAATCCGGTTCCCACAGGTAATGCCAGTTTCCTGCCGCAGGTTCGAGCGATATGCTTGGCGGAATCATGCTCGCGTCGAGCACGGGCGGCTGAGGCAGGCTGAACATTGCCACCTTCGACAGATCGCGCTTGTTGAAGGCGTAGCGGTCGGCAGTTCCCCATTCGGGCAAGGGGGCGGCGAGGCGAAACAGCGGCCACGGCGGTGGTTCGCTCTGGGTCAAGGTCGCCAGATTGATCTCGATTCCATGCTCTGCAGTAAGTGTTGCCGGCGATTCTTTCCAATCGCCGGCTTTGCCGTGGCGTTGACGGATCCGCGCCAACGGCGCGTAGCCGAGCAGATCGGCGCGAATGGAGGTCGTCGCGCGCAATGCGCCCGTCTCAGCCGGCAAGAGATCATCGCGCACGAATTGCGCTGCTCTCCCGCTGGTGGCAGTGAGATAGAGCAGTTCGAGCAGCGCCGTTTTGCCACTGTTATTGGGGCCGATCAACACATTCAGTTGGCGTAGATCGGTGACCGTGCCTTGCCGGATGCCGCGAAAGCGATGGATGTAGACCTTTTCGATCATATCGATTCCTTAGAAGAGCGTGTTGATAGTCGCTGGCGGCCACGGTTGCCACGGGCCATTGGGAAACGTCGTTAATTCACCGGTCACGCCGAGCGTCTCATCCCAAATGGCTGGCGTTGCCAACATCTTCCACACTGCCGCCGGTTGGCGCAAGCCGGCCAGCCAAGCCCAACCGCGAATCTCCCAGCCGGCATCAGTTTGATAAGCCCAACTGACACCCATTTGGCCCCGGCGGCGTTCGTGGCTGACAGAACCCCAGAACAGCCGCTCGTCACCCCACTCTTTTTGCCAGTGTTGAAATCGCCAGCGATTTTTCAAGATCGGCGCGATCGGTACCATACCTCGTGCGGCCAGTGGCCGGATCTGGGTGATGACCCGTTCCATACCGGCTCTTTTGCTCCACCATGCCGGGTTGGAGGGCTGAAAGCGATAGCGCAAAAAGCCGATGTGCTGGAGGCTGGGCCAGTTCTGGGATTGTTGTTGCTGTGCTGGCGACGATTTGCTGACGCTGAGCGCAGGTAATGGCGCTTCGATTGGCGCTGGAAGCGTGAGATTCACGACCCCATAACCCAACTGCGGTTTGGCGCCGATGCTGCCCCAGCGCGCAAGGAATTGCAAGAGAGCAAGGATCGTGGCGACAGCCGTTTCTTCACCGGTCACGCGCAGGCTAAGCTTGCCAACGCGCCCCGGCGGTAAGAACCAGCCGCGACTGCGCCCCGGCGGGCGAATGTTGAGTAATTGGTTGCCTTGCCAAGCTGGTGTGGTTTGGTCGTTGATCACGAGCAGCCGAAACCGTCGTCGCCAGCCGGTCGCGCCGAAGAGCTGGCACGCAGTGCATAGTCCTTGCTCGACACTGCAAAGATGCTGGCTTGGATCGCATGCCCAGCCGCCGAAGCCGCGTACAATGGCTTCATACCACCAGCGAAGACTGCCGATCAAGCCGGTTTCGTGGATGCGGTCGGTTGCGCCGTCTATTCCGCCAGTCCAAAGCGGCGTAAGCGTAGTAAGGGTGAGTTCGGTTGTCGTGATAGGCATACGGCGGCGTTCCTTCCCTCCCTATGCCGGCAGAGGCTATGCACAAGCAACGTTCATCTTGGCTATGGAATGTCATTGTACGTAGATGTGCGGCGTCTGTCCAATCTTCCCCCCTCACCCCATCTCCCTAATCGCCGCCATCACCGCCGGCCATGCGGCGCTATGCGGCGTCGTCAACTCAAAGTGACCGCACTGTGGCAGGATGGTTAGATGCGCCGGGTCGCCAGCTTGGCGGGCCGCGGCCACGAAGGCGGCGACGTAGGCCGCTGGTACGATCAGGTCGTCACTCCCCACGAGGTGATAGTGGGGAACGCCAAGCGGCAAGCGCATGTGCGGCGACGCCTCGGCGTAGTGGTGTGGGTTGTGATCGACCAGTTCGGCGCAGGCCGTGCCGCAGGCGGTGGCGGTTACGCCTTGGGCGAGATCGGCGACGGCGGCGAGCGCAACCACGCCGTGGATCGGGAGCGGATTGGCGGTGGCAAGGGGGCTGGTCGCCGGTAATGTGGGTCGCGCCGCCAACCAGAGGGCGAGATGGCCGCCGGCGGAATGGCCGACCGCAATCACCCGCGCGAGGTTCAGGGGATACGTGCCGGCTAACACTCGCAGATGGTCAACCCCGGCAGCAACATCGTGAAACGTCTGCGGCCAGCCGCCGCCGTTGCCCAACCGGCGATACTCAAGGCTCCACACGGCGTAGCCAGCGGCGCGCAACGCGGCGCAGCATTCGCCGAGCGGCGCGAGATCGTAAGCGGCTTGCCAGCAGCCGCCGTGAATGAGCACAATCACCGGAGCCGGCTGCGGTGCGTAAGGCAGATAGAGATCGCCAAATTGGTCGGGATGGCTGCCGTAAGCGAGGCGTGCGTCAGGCGGTACGGTAGGTTGGGCGAGGTAGTCGGCAACGGTGAGCATAGGCTTGTTTCTCATAATGATCATGATACGGGAAAAACTCGGTCAGGCAACATTCTCGCTCTTCTCTATGTCATTGCGAGCCGAGCGAAGCGAGGCGAAGCAATCTCCCGCGAGCACGGAAGATGCCCGCTCAGGCATTCGTCTCGCTAAAGGGGGAGATTGCTTCGGTCGGGCGGCACCCAGCCGAGCTGGGTGCCGACCCTCCCTCGCAATGACAGGTTGGGCATGCCGCTCTCCAATTGTCATTGGGCGCCGCCGCTCCCCTTTTGTCATTGCGAGCCGAGCGAAGCGAGGCGAAGCAATCTCCCGCTTGAGCGGGATGGGTCAGTTGAGCCATTGGTGACGCGAAAGCGGGAGATTGCTTCGGGGGCTGCGCCCCCGCGCAATGACAGTGTGCGCCGCCCCTCCCCCATTGTCATTGCGAGCCGCCGGCGGCGGCGAAGCAGTCTCCTGCGAGAGCGGGATAGGTGCCTGTATGCACTTCTCTCGCCTGAGCGGGAGCTTGCTTCAGGGGCTGCGCCCCCGCGCAATGACAGTGTTGCATCGCCTCCTCGAATATGGAGGGCGGCATTCAAACTGCCGCATTCCATCCTACACGGCGCAGCCATCCCTCGCGCGCACGGAAGATTTCCGCTCAGGCATTGATCTCGCTGAAGGGGGAGATTGCTTCGGTCGGGCCGTCCCCAGCCAAGCTGGGGACGCCCTCCCTCGCAATGACAGTGCGAGCACGACCCCAGCAATGTCAAACCACGTTTAGAGAAACTGCTCTAGAAAACCGTCCAGCGAGCCGTTGTAGTAGACATGCACCACCTGATTGAAAGTGATCCGGCTCACCGCGTCCCACACTTCGTCGGGATCGCTGCTGTAGGCGACGAGCATCGCCTGTTCGGGACGCTCTTCGTCTTCGCCGGGAGGGATGACGAGCGCGAGCCATTGGTTGGGGTAGCGCTGTTCGATCAGCGCCACCGGTTCCACCTTGCCGCGCTCGATCATGCCGGTGTAGGGGCAGCCGCAGCCGCAATCTGGCCCGCAACTGCTGTGGTCGCCGGTGCCGCAACTGGGGTTGGTGCCGCCGTGAAGTGCGCTGGTGAGGTTAATAACGACTGGCATAGCGTTTTGCAGTCATCCTTACGGCCCAATCCGCTCCATGCCGCCCATGTACGGGCGCAGCACTTCGGGGATCACAATACTGCCGTCTTCCTGCTGGTAGTTTTCCATAATCGCGATGATGGTGCGCGGCAAGCCGAGGCCCGATCCGTTCAGGGTATGGAGGAACTCTGGCTTAGCTCCCGGTTCGGGCCGGTAGCGTAGGTTGGCGCGGCGGGCTTGGAATGCCTCGACGTTCGAGCATGAACTGACCTCCAGCCATTCGCCCACTCCCGGCGCCCAAACCTCAATGTCGTAAGTTTTGGCCGAACCGAAGCCGAGATCAGCGGTACAGAGCAGTTTGGTGCGGAACGGCAAGCCCAACAGGCGCGCGCACTCTTCGGCATCGCGGCGCAGCTTCTCGAGCGCCTGATAGCTCTCTTCGGGCTTGACGAACATGTACATCTCGACCTTATCGAACTGGTGGCCGCGCTTGATCCCGCGCACATCACGCCCGGCGCTGAGCTGTTCCTTGCGGAAGCAGGGGGTGTAGGCGGCGTGATAGATCGGCAACTGGCTCGCTTCGAGAATCTCGTCGGCGTAGAGGCTGGTAATTGGTACTTCTGCTGTCGGCACCAGCCACAAGCCCGACTCTTCATCGCGGTAGAGGTTGTCGCGGAATTTGGGCAATTGGCCGGAGGCCCACAATACCGATTCTTTGACCACAAATGGCGTGTAGACCTCTTGGTAGCCTTGTTGCAGATGGAGATCGAGCAGCCACTGGATGACGGCCCGTTGCAGGCGCGCGCCGGCTCCGCGCATGACATAAAAACGTGAACCGGCCAGCTTGACGCCGCGCTCAAAGTCAATAATGCCCAGCGCCTCACCCAGTTCCCAGTGTGGGCGGGCGGGGAAGGGCAACTGCCGCGCTTCACCCTCTTGATAGATGACCACGTTATCGTTTTCATCAACCCCATCGGGCACATCAGGGTGCGGCAGATTGCGAATTTCAAGCATGGCGGCCCGCTGTTGCTCTTCGACCTCGGCCAATTGGCGATCGAGTGCTGCGATTTCATCACCCAGTCGGCGCATCGCCTCGATCTTGGCTTGCCGCTCGGCAGCGTCTTTCATGGCGCCGATTTGCTTCGAGACTGCGTTGCGTTCGGCTTTGCGCGTTTCAACCTCGTAGATCAAACGGCGGCGCTGCTCGTCGAAGGCTAGCACCTGATCGATAATCGCGCCATCAACGCCGCAGCGGGCCAGTTGGCGCTTCACTTCATCGGGCTGCTCGCGGATGAGTTTAATGTCAAGCATGGTTTTCTGCCGGTATGCAATGCGCAAGTGCGCGGCGGTTCGTGCTGTAATCGCAATTATACCACGGCGTGAGCGGCTGTCTCCCTTCGCCCCAACCCCGTTAAACCCCAAGCCGGCTATAGCGCCAATCGACCGGCTGGCCGTTGGCGTAGGGCATCACGCCGTGGAACGGGCGCGGGTCGTTGTCGAAGACGAGCGGCAGAAAGAAGCGGTCGCCGGGCCAGAGCGGCAGTTCCATCACCCGCGCAATTGGCACCCATTCGAGTGTGCCTTCGACATTGGCCGCCGGTGGTGTGCCGCTAAAGCGGGTGATCACGAAGATAAACGCGAACCAGTCTTCGCCGTTTTTGCCGAAACCCGGCCAGCTCACCGTCCCGCGCAGCGTTAATTCAAGGGCAGTGATGCCAGCCTCTTCGCGCAACTCGCGCTGCATCCCGGCGACGATCTCTTCGTCACGTTCGAGTTTGCCGCCGAGCCCGTTGTATTTGCCGAGATGCTGATCGCCGGGGCGGGCGTTGCGATGCACCATCAGCACAGATTGGCGATCGGGCGAAAGCACATAGCCGAGAGTAGCGAGAATGGGTGTATAAGGCATCGTTGACCTCGATAACAAGTGAACGCGAAGACGTGAAATTTTTTAACGCAAAGGCGCGAAGGACGCCGAGGGCGCAAAGGTTTTTGGGTGGGGTACAAGCACAAGCACGGCAGGTAAACAACCTCTAACAAATCTCTGCGTTCTTGGCGTCCTTTGTGCCTCTGCGGAGCCGGACAGCCGTCCGGCTCTACTGCGCCTCTGCGGAGCCGGACAGCCGTCCGGCTCTACTGCATTACCACGCGCGATAGAGATTGCGCTCGCCGCGCCGCACTTCGGCGATCCGGCGCGCGCTGCCGGCGTCAACCCCGGCGGGCAGACGGTCGGGGTGAAAAAATTGGGCATCACAGATTTCGATGTCGCCGCGGGGCGGCGCCGGCGGGCCATCAGCCACCGCGGTAAAGACGATCACATAATCGCTGAGCCCGTGAGCCACGTAGTGAAACACCCCGTGCAGACCAGTCACCGTCACTGGGCAGCCGCTCTCTTCGCGCGCCTCGCGGCGGGCCGCGTCCGCCGGCGCTTCGCCGCGATCGATCGCGCCGCCGGGCAGTCCCCACGGTTTTGCCCCGCCACGGTGACGCACGAGCAAAAATTCATCGCCGCGCTGCACGATCACCCGCACCCCGATGGCACGCGGGCGGAAGAGAACATGCTGCGCCCACCGCAAGCGGATGAAGAGATTATACGCTCCGGTGAGGATGATTTCGCGCAAGGGGTGGATCATAGCCGCCGTTAACCTGTTCAGCCGCTGGGTCATTCCGCCATCAGCAAGCGCATCATAGCATGGGCATACCTTGGCCGCAAATCGGCGTCGCGATGGATGTCGTGACGCGAGCGGATAGGGCAGTGTGTTGCCTGAACCGGTTCACAATGCAAGAGTTTCATTATACAATAAAGGAAATCTTCCCATTCATATCTATTTCAAAACCCACAAGACAAACGAGGATAACTATGGTTTGATGAGCGCAGATATTTGCCCTACTCGCTTCTCGGTAAGAGGCGCTATGAGTTTTGCCTACAACCAACAGCAATGGAATGCCTTAGGCCAGCTCGATCCATTCTGGGCGATGACCGGTATGTCCGGTTGGGATTTAGCCGAGTTCTTTCAGACCGGACGGCACCAGGTAGCGCAGTTGCATGAAGAGATGCAATGTCTCGGTTATCCGCGCCGGTTTCAGCGCGTACTCGATTTCGGTTGCGGGATCGGGCGGGTGGCGCCGGCCCTGCGCGAGCATTTCGCTGAGTATATTGGTCTTGATGTCGCCGAGAGTCTCATTCGCAAAGCGCGCGAGCTGCATCGCGATTTGCCCAATGCTCAGTTTCTAGTCAATACGGCCAGCCGGCTCGATCTGCCCGATAATAGCATCGATCTGATCTTTTCCTTTGGCGTCTTCCAGCACATTCCCGATCAGCAAGCGATTCTGCACCTCTTCAGCGAATTTGCGCGGGTGTTAGCGCCGGGCGGGTTGATCTTTACGAACGTTTGCCACCATATACGCTGGCCATACCGCTTGCAACTACGCCGCCGCGCCTACACTGCCCTCAAGCGTTTAGGCTTCCCTGATTACGCCCTCTATTACCGCTTGAAGCTGTACCCGCAGTCGGTGCATTCAATTCCGCTCCGCCTTTTGTATGCGCATCTGCAAACGCTCCCCTTGCATGTGCGGGTGATGCGCCCGAAGTCAGCGCTCGATGCGCCACACCAGTTATGGGAATATGCGCTGACTAAGTGAGGGAATTTCATAGACAACACTAATACACCGCTAATCTTTTTCTAATTATTGCCATCTATCTTCCCGAAAGTGAGCGGATCTCCGCGGCAAATTGTGCAGTTGCCATCACAAGGGGAGGTAGACGATGCGCGCGTTTCGCATCATCAGCTTGCTCGTGATGTTGGCGCTGATTGCCGTCGTGGGCGCAGCGCCGGCGCTGGCCCAAGAGAACCAGCGCGATCTCTTCTTTTACACTCGTTACCCCGCCCAAGAAGCCACTATTGGCGATGTTGTCACCTTCAAACTCACGCTCGGCACCGATACGACGCCGCAGATTGTGCGCCTCGGCATGCGCGAAGCGCCGAGCGGTTGGAATGTCACCTTCCGCGGCGACGGGCGTGTGATCCAGTCAGCCTACGTTGAGCCGAACAACAACGCGACCTTTGATCTGCGGATCGAGCCGCCGTCAGATGTGAAGGCCGGTTCGTACCGGATGGTGGCGGTAGCGACTGGGGTGAACCAAGAGGTGACGTTGCCGATCGAGTTGACGCTGAAGGCCAAGACGGTGAATCCCGCTGGTCTTACCTTCAAGGTCGATCTGCCGACATTGCGCGGTTCGCCTTCGACTACCTTCCGCTACAACGTTACGCTTAAGAACGAGAGCAGTGAAGAGGTGCCGGTGAGCTTGCTGGCCGAAGCGCCGCGTGGTTTCCAAGTCGATTTCAAGCTGTCAGGCCAGAGCATTACCAGCGTGCCGTTTGGCCCCAACGAGTCAAAGAACCTCAGCGTGGAAGTGCGCGCGCTCAATACGGACGTGCCCGCCGGTACGTATGAAATCGGCATTCTAGCTCGTGGCGGTGATGTGCAAGCGACTACTCGCCTTGTGGCCGATATTACTGGCCAGCCGCAGTTGTTGCTAACCACGCCTGATGGCCGGCTGTCGGGCGAAGCGCGGATCGGTGAAAAGACCGACGTGAAGCTGATTGTGCGCAATACCGGCAGTGCGCCGGCCCGCAACATCGAACTGAGCGCCTCGCCGCCGGTTGGGTGGACGGTTGAGTTTGAGCCGAAGCAGATTCCTGAATTGGCTAATGGCCAACTGGTCGAAGTCACCGCAAAGGTTCAGCCGTCGAATCAGGCTATCGCCGGCGATTATCTTGTCACCTTTACCGCCCGCCCGGCTGAGGCAGCGGTTGCCACTAGCGAATTCCGGTTTACGGTGTTGACCTCGACGATTTGGGGGTTAGTTGGAATTGCCCTGATTGCGGTGGCGGTGGTTGGCGTTGGCGTGGCGGTGATGCGGTTTGGCCGCCGGTAACGTAGAGACGCACGGCCGTGCGTCTCCACCACAAAGTCGCACGGCTGTGCGTCTCCACCACGATAAGAGGGGATGGATTATGACCGACGTGGTGATTGAATGCCGTGATTTGACCAAACAATACGGCGCGTTTACCGCCGTCGATCACCTCAACCTGACCGTGCGTAAGGGCGAGATTTTCGGTCTGTTGGGGCCGAACGGCGCCGGCAAGACGACCACCATTCTGATGCTGCTCGGCCTGACTGAACCAACGAGCGGCAGTGTGCGGGTGTTGGGCCTTGATCCGGCCCGCCAGCCGCTCAGCGTCAAGGCGCGGGTTGGTTATCTGCCCGATCAGGTTGGTTTCTACGATCACCTGACCGCGCGCGAGAATCTGAATTACATCGCCAAGCTCAACGGCATCCGCGAGCCAGAGATGAGCAAGCGCATCAACGAGGCGCTCGATCAGGTCGGGTTGAGCAACGTGGCCGACCGGCGGGTCAAGACCTTCTCGCGCGGTATGCGCCAGCGGTTGGGGGTGGCTGAGATTTTGATCAAGCAGCCGCAACTGATCATCATGGACGAGCCGACGCTGGCGCTTGACCCGGAAGCGGTGCGCGAATTTCTCGATCTCATTCGCCAGCTTAAAGCGAGCGGCATCACTATCTTGCTCTCGTCGCACCTGCTGCAACAAGTGCAGGCGGTCTGTGATCGGGTCGGTCTCTTCCACCAAGGGCGCATGGTGCTGGAAGGCACGGTCAGCGAGCTGGCCCAGCGCGTGCTCGGCGGCGCCTACCGCATCCACGTTGAAGCCGAAGGTGGCGATGCGGTGGCGGCGGCGTTGCGCGCCTTGCCTGATGTGGTGAAGGTGTCAGCGAATGGTTCCCAATACAACGTCGAAGCGCGCGCCGATCTGCGTGCCGAGATTGCTCGCAAGGTGGTCGAGGCGGGTGGTAAGTTGCTGGGCCTGAGTGTAGACACCCCCAGCCTCGATGAGGTGTATGCGCGCTACTTCCAGAAAGGAGCGGCCTATGCAGCACGCGCGTAGCATTGCACCCGCGCGCCAGCGCGAAGGCTCGCCGTGGACGGGCTTGTGGGCGGTGGTGGCGAAAGAGATGGCCGATTATCTGACCAGCGCCCGCATGATGATCCTTGAGGCGCTGATCTTGCTCACCGCTTTTGGCACCGTCTATGCCGCGTCACAGAATCTGCGCGCCGGCGCTGGTGCGAGCGATGATTTCCTCTTCTTGCGCCTCTTCACCACGGCCCGCGAGCCGCTACCGGCCTTTGTCGGCTTCCTTGGCTTGCTGGTGCCGTTGCTCGCGATTGCGCTAGCGTTCGACTCGATCAACGGCGAGTTCAACCAGCGCACGCTCTCGAAGGTATTAGCGCAGCCGATCTATCGCGACGCCCTGCTGTTGGGTAAGTTCTTGGCCGGCTTGGGTACGCTGGCTTTGGCCCTGACCGCGATCTGGCTGCTGATCATCGGGATGGGGCTGCTGCAATTGGGTGTGCCGCCGAGCGGTGAAGAGACGGTGCGCATGCTCTGGTTTTTGCTGATCACCATCTTCTACGGCGGAATCTGGCTGGCGCTGGCGATGCTCTTCTCGATCATCTTCCGCCAACCGGCCACCGCGGCGCTAGCCGCGATTGCGGTCTGGCTCTTCTTCACCGTCTTCTGGGGCATCATCGCCAGCCTGCTGGCCCGCGCGCTGCAACCGGCGCCGCCGGGTGATACGCAGGCGCTGATCAACCAGATTCAACTGGAACTGCTGCTCACCCGGCTATCGCCAAACACTCTCTTCTCAGAGGTGGCGCTGGCGATGCTCAACCCGGCGGTGCGCGCGTTAGGAATTGTGCTGCCCATCCAGTTGCACAACGCCATCCCCGGCACGCCATTGCCGGCTGGGCAAAGCATCTTGCTGACGTGGCCGCATGCCACCGGCCTGATCGCGGCGACGATCGTGCTGTTTGCCATCGGTTATATCCTCTTCCAACGCCAAGAAGTGCGGGCGTAAGTGTGGGGGCAAGGTATGCCTTGCCCCTGCGCCCGCTTCGCTTCCCCACACTTTCCCCAATCGTCGTACAATACAGATAGCTATTGTCGGGTTCTGCCTTGGACGAGGAGAGATAGGCAGCGATGAACAACGTATTGGCGATTGCGCTGGGGGCGGCGATTGGCGCCAACCTGCGCTACGGCATTGGGTTGTGGGCGGCCCAACGCTTCGGCACGGCATGGCCGTACGGCACCTTCATCATCAATCTGCTGGGTTGTCTGCTGATTGGCGTGTTGCTCACCCTTGCCGCTAACCGGCTGACGCTTAGCGAACCGGTGCGATTGATGTTGGTGACAGGCTTGCTCGGCGGGTTCACCACGTTCTCGACGTTTGGCTACGAGAGCTTTACCCTCTTCAACGCCGGCAACTGGCTAGCGGCGGCGGGGTATGTCGGCGGGAGCGTGGTGGGCGGTCTGATCGCCGTGGTGATTGGGGTCGGGCTGGGGCGCTGGATTGGCGGGTAAGTGGTTTGGCGCATGTAGGTGAGGGCGACGCTAGGCGTCGCCCTTGCCGCCTTGAGAGGAGGTCTCCAATGGAGCAGGCCGTGACGCAGCAGCTCTGGATCTATATCGATGAGGGTGACAGCCAGCAGGGTCGCACGATCGCCTCGCGGATTGTTGATACCCTCCGGGCCGCCGGTGCGCCGGGAGTGACCGTTTTGCGCGGAGTAGGCGGATACGGCACCCACGGCGTGTTTCATAGCGATCTGCTGGTGGATATTCCGAGCCGGTTGCCGCTCATCATCACCTGCATCGACCGCAGCGATCGCTTGCAGCGAGTATTGCCTAAGCTGAGCGAGTTGGTGCAAGAGGGGTTGATCGTGTTGTCGCCGGTGCAAGTCGTGAAAGTGGGCCGGCGCGCCGGCGGGATTTTTCCTTCTCACCTGACTGTCGCCGATGTGATGAATCACGATGTGGTTTCAGTGACGGTTGATACGCCGGTCGGCGAGTTGGTGCGGTTGCTGCTCGAACGCGGCTTGCGGGCGATGCCGGTCGTGGATGGGGAGCGCAAGGTGGTAGGGATTGTCACCGATGCCGATTTGTTGCAGCGTGGCGTCAGCCAGTTGCCGTTGCACTTGCAGCAGTTGCTGCCGGGTGATGAACGAGCGGCGCAATTGGCGGCGATGGCAGCGCGCCCGGAAAAGGCCGGTGATGTGATGACGCCAAACCCGCACACCATCCCGGCGACGGCTTCGTTGGCGCAGGCGGCGTTGGTGATGGCCGAGCACGATCACAAACGGTTGCCGGTCGTTGATGGCGAAGGCCGGCTGGTGGGGATGCTTAGCCGGTCGGATGTGTTGCAGACGGTGGCGAATAACTTTGCCACTAGCGCCGAAGTATTGCCGGGAACGGGGCTCGGATCGGCCAAGACGGTTGGCGAGGTGATGGTGCGTGATGTGCCAACCGTCACCCCTGCGACGCCCTTGATCGAGACGCTCGATCGGATTTTATCGACGCCGCGCCGGCGCGCAGTGGTGATCGACAATGAACGGCGCGTCATTGGCATCATCAGCGATGGCGATATTCTGCGCCGGGCAATGCGACCGGTGGCGCCGGGCTTGTTGCAACGCTTCGCAATCTGGATCGGCGGCGGCGCTCGCCCGCCTGAGTTAGAGCTGGTGCTTAAGAATCACACCGCGGCTGATGTGATGACAAGCCCTGTGATAACAGTGACGCCAGATACCCCGATTGCAGCCGCGGTTGAGCAGACCATCGCGCACCGGATCAAACGCTTGCCAGTGGTTGATAATGAAGGGCGGTTGGTAGGGATCGTCGGGCGAGCTGCATTGTTGGGGGCATTATTAGGCAGCAGCCAGTAAGGGAAACGGGAGGGGTGCAGCATCGCCGCACCCCGAACCGGCCTGTCGGGGGCCGGCGTGTCCGCCGGCGTCAGGACAAAGAGAGGGGCACCGCATCGCTGTGCCCCTCCTGTTGCTTTTAGCGTTGCCCCTACGCTAAGGCAGGGCTCTCTTCAACCTTCTCTTGGTCGATTTCGCGCTGTGAGCGCAACCGCAGTTGATCCTCGCACGTATCGACGATCACGGTATCGCCATCTTGGAACTGCCCAGAGAGCAACCCTTCGGCCAGCGGGTCTTCGATCAGGTTGGTGATCACCCGGCGGAGCGGTCGCGCGCCGAAGGCCGGATCGTAGCCACGGCGGGCAAGGAACTCAAGCGCGTCGGGCTGCACGACCAGCTTGATCTGGTGCTCATCGAGCTGCGCCTGCACCCGCTTGAGCATCAGTTGGGTGATCGACTGAATCTCCTCGCTGGTCAGCGGATGGAAGATGATCGTCGCGTCAATGCGGTTGAGGAACTCAGGCCGGAAGAGCATTCTGAGCGCCTCATCAACTTTGCGCCGCATATCGGTCTGATCGATCTCGTTGGCGTTGCCGCCGAAGCCAATCCGTGACGCGCGGCGGATGTGCTCAGTGCCGACGTTGCTGGTCATGATGATGATCGTGTTGCGGAAGTCAACCCGCCGGCCCTTACCATCGGTCAGGTGACCATCTTCGAGCACTTGCAGTAAGAGGTTGAAGGCATCGGGGTGCGCCTTCTCGATCTCGTCGAACAGCACCACGCTGTACGGCTTGCGGCGGACGGCGTCGGTCAGTTGGCCGCCTTCACCGTAGCCGATATAGCCGGGCGGCGAGCCGACCAGCCGCGAGGTGGTGTGGCGCTCTTGGAACTCGGACATATCGATCTTGATCAGCGCCTCTTCGGTGCCGAACATAAACTCGGCCAGCGCCTTGGCCAGCTCGGTCTTACCGACGCCGGTGGGGCCAAGGAAGATAAAGCTGCCGATCGGGCGCTTGGGGTCTTTCAGGCCAGCGCGCGCGCGGCGCACCGCCTTCGAGATGGTGACAATCGCCTCGTGCTGGCCGACGATCCGGCTGTGGAGGAACTCCTCCATGTGCATGAGGCGCTGCGTCTCGTTGCCGGTCAAGCGCGTCACCGGCACACCCGTCCACATCCCGACCACTTCCGCGATGTCCTCTTCGGTTACGTAAGGCCGGTCGTAGCGTTCATCGCTGCGGGTGCCAAGTTCGGCTTCAATCTCTTGGATGCGCTGGAGCATACGCTCTTCACGCTCGCGCAGATTGTCGGCTAGCTCAAGCTGCTGATCCTCCAGCGCCGCCTCGCGCTCTTTGCGCAGGGCTTCGAGGCCGCGCAGAGCATCGCGCAGGCGCGGCGGGGTCGCCGAGCGATACATGCGCACGCGCGAAGCCGCTTCGTCGATCAAGTCAATCGCCTTATCCGGCAACTGGCGGTCGGGCACATAGCGCGCCGACAGCACCGCCGCGGCGCGGATCGCCTCGTCGCTGATCTGCAACTGGTGGAAATCCTCGTAGCGCGACTTGATCCCGCGCAAAATCTGGATCGTATCCTCGATCGACGGCTCATCGACCATGACCGGTTGGAAGCGCCGTTCGAGGGCGGCGTCGCGCTCGATATACTTGCGATACTCATCGAGCGTAGTGGCGCCAATTGTCTGCAACTCGCCGCGCGAGAGGGCCGGCTTGAGGATATTGGCCGCGTCGAGCGTCCCTTCGGCGCCGCCAGCGCCGATGATGGTGTGGAACTCATCGATAAAGAGGATGCAGCGCGACTCTTTGATCTCGTCGATCACGCGCTTGAGCCGCTCCTCAAACTGGCCGCGATACTTGGTGCCGGCGACCAGCGCCCCCATATCGAGCGTCACCACCCGCTTGCCTTTGATGCTATCGGGCACATCGCCTTGGACAATGCGCTGGGCCAAGCCCTCGACGATCGCCGTCTTGCCGACGCCGGGTTCGCCGATCAGGGCCGGATTATTCTTGGTGCGGCGCGAGAGAATCTGAATCACGCGCTCGATCTCGTGCTGGCGGCCAATGATCGGATCGAGCCGGCCCTGTTCGGCCATCTCGGTCAGATCGGTGCCGAGCGCATCGAGGTATGGCGTCTTCGACTGGCGTTGAGCCGGCGGCGTGCCGGGAGTAGCCGCAGCGCGCGTTTCGCTGCTGGCGCCGGCAGTGCCGTGGCGCAACGTACGCATCACTTGATTGCGCACCTGCTCGAGCGACACACCCAGAATATCGAGCACGCCGGTGGCGACGCCTTCGCCATTGCGCACCAACCCCAGCAACAAATGCTCAGTGCCGATATAGTGATGATTGAGGCGATTAGCCTCTTCAATCGCGTACTTAATCACCTTCTGGGCGCGGGCCGTCAGCTCTTGGTCAGTGACCATCGTGCTCTCGCCGGGGCCAACGATAAATTCAACTGCGCTGCGCGCCTGCGGCAGCTTCACCCCCAGCTCATCGAGCACGCGGGCCGCGATCCCTTCGCTCTCGCGGATCAGCCCCAGCAAAATATGCTCGGTGCCGATATATGGATGGTTAAACGCGCGCGCCTCTTCGGCGGCTAATTGCAGCACCTGCTTGGCGCGCTTGGTAAATTTGCTGTACAGATCAGACATACTCTTCTCCACCTGCTAGACTGGAGGAAACGACTATTGGGCCTGACAGACCGGGGAATGCGAATATTGCCCTCCCTTGCCGTTGCTGCTGGTCGAGAGCGCCATCTCGACCAAGCAACGGCAGGAGCTAGCCATCATCCTCCGCTTCTGCGCCGCTCTCGGACGGCTCGTGTTGGAGCCGCAGACTCAATCCCATCCGCTTCCGCGCTGGATCGATCCGGATAATCCGGGCCTGCACCACTTGCCCTTCACTCAACACCTCGCGGGGGTGCTGGATCCGCTCATCACCCATTTCCGAAATGTGGATGAGACCCTCCACCCCATCCTCGATGCGGGCAAACGCGCCAAACGAGGTGAGTTGCGTGATCGTCCCTTCGACGATCTGGCCTAACTGATACCGTTCGGCCACTTGCGTCCACGGCTCGCTCTGCGTGCGCTTGATCGACAGCGCGATCCGCTTGCGCTCATGATCGATGCTGAGGATGGACACCTTCACCTTGCTGCCGACCTTCAGCACCTCAGCAGGATGTTTCACCCGTGACCACGAAATCTCAGAGAGATGGACGAGACCGTCAGCGCCGCCAATATCCACGAAGGCGCCGAAATCGCACACCGACGAGACGATGCCTTCGCGCACATCGCCCTCGCGCAGTGACGCGAGCAATTCATCCTTCTTCGACTCGCGGGTTTCAGCGAGCGCCTGCCGTTCCGACAAGATCAGGCGGTTGCGGTTACGATTAATCTCGATGACCTTCAGCGGCAATTCAACATTGACCAGCTTGGCCATTTCGGATTGTTTCTGCGTTTCCGAGCTGCGGCTGATGCTCGATACTTGCGACGCAGGTACAAACCCGCGCACGCCGTCGAGATCGACCAGCAGGCCGCCCTTGTTGTAGTTCTTGACGCGGGCGTAGATGATCTCGCCCCGCTCGTAACATTCTTGCAACGCGCGCCAGCTCTTCTCTTGCCGAGCTTTGTCGATCGACAAGATCGCGCGGCCTTCCTTGTCTTCCGATTGGACGACGAAGACAAGGACAGGATCACCCACCTTCAACGCAGCGCGATCCTCTTCACTGAGCGTCTGCATTTCGCGGCTGGGGATGACGCCTTCGGCTTTAGCGCCAATATCGACGAGGATTTCGTCGCGGTCGATCCGCATGATCCGCCCATCAACGGTATCGCCGTGTTTGAGGTTGCGATACGCATGAGCGGGATCGCGCAAAATCTCCTCCATCAGCGCCTGATCGCCGCGATCGAGCAGATCGTTCAGATCAGGTTGGCGAACTTCGTCGTGATCGTTTGCATTGTTGCCGGCATGATTCAACTCTTCCATGAAAGATCCCTGCGCAGAAGCGGCGGCGCGCCATTCGACGGGGCTTGGTCGGAGCGATACGTAGCAATATTATACGCCGGGCAGATTTAAAACGCAAGGATCATGATACTATTCCGCTTTCTGATGCAGGTAGGGGTCGCCGAGCGCGAGGGCGTAACTGCGCGCTGGGGTGGTGAAGCGCACCGCGCTCAGCGGGAGCAGGCCGGCGCTGCGGAGGTAAAAATAGGCCTCTTCGGCACAGATGAGGGTGCCGGGCGCGGTTTGATGGATGAGGATCGCGGCTTGTTCAAGCGGTTCGCCGATCGTGTACAGCCCGATCAGCGGCACGACTGCTACCCGCCCATGACCACTGCTCAGGGCCATCGGCGGTATGGGCAAGCCGGCGGCTTCAGCGCGGGCAATGATGCTGGTTGCCGCTGCAACGGCGTTCCGTAACGGATCGGCTTCGGTGGTAAGAGCGCCGAAGATGAGCAGAACAGAGCTGTCGCACCACTGGAGTAAGGCCTGTTGGCGCTCGACCGGCTCGCTGATCAGATGGGTTCGCGCTCGCAGTTCGTCGAGTTCGTTGGCAAGATGAAGCTGGCCGACTGCTAAGACAGCGATGGTCGCGTCACGCCCATTGATCGGCGGGTGCAGGTCGAGCGGATTGATCTGGCGCAGCGCCGGTTGGGCCGGCTGTAGGCGTTGTAGGTGCTGATCGGTGCGCCATTGTTGCAACAGCCGGTTGACGGCATGGCAAACTTCACCCCATGCGCCAGTTCCAACTTCGAGTTTGGTGTCGAGGGGAGCGTGGTGGAGACGATGGGCCAAGGCGCGCATTGCGCGCGCGAGCCGGTAGCGTTCCCAGAGTAGCGCGAGCACGCAGCCGGTTAAAGCGATGATCGCAAGCACAGGCGCAACAAATGCACTGGCTAACGCAAAGATGCCGAGTATCAAGATCAGCGATATGGTTGGCGCATACATCCAGCGTCCCATCATTCACCCCGTTTTCCCGCCTTGACTGGCGTTGTTTGCAGGGTACCATAGGGGTTGAAGTATGCAGAGTGTGCGTAGATTACAGATTGGCGAAAGCTCGCTCATTCCCACATGTCAGTGCGAGCCGCGCGTAGGGGCAGAGCGATGCTCTGGCCACGCGCGGCGAAGCAATCTCCTGCGCGCGCGGGAGATGCCCG
>JAUQOZ010000389.1 GCA_030550625.1 Chloroflexota bacterium
CGACGCTGTGCCCCTACGCTGTGCCCGCCGGTTTGTTACCCGGCCATCCGATCGCCTTCGTCGTAGGCTTTGGCGTACAATTCGATGATCTCTTGCTTGGTTGGCTTGCGCGGATTATTAGCCGGGCTGCCGCTATCGATCGCCGCATCCGCCATCGCCGGCGCTAACTCCATCAACCGCTCACGTTCAACCCCCAACTGGCGTAGCGACGGAATCTTGATATCGCGCACCAACCGCCGGATCGCCACGACCGCCCGATCGGCGGCTTCCATCATGGAGAGACCATCAATCGGTTCACCCATCGCGCGCGCCACGTCAGCGTAGCGCTTCGGATCACCCACCAGACTAAACTCCGTCACCACTGCCAGCAAAGCCGCGTTCGAGACGCCATGAGCAATGTGGAAGTAGGCGCCAATCGGGCGCGACATGCCATGCACGAGCGCCACCGACGAGTTGCTAAACGCGATGCCAGCCTGCGTCGCGCCTAACATCATCTTCTCGCGCGCCTCGATGTTGTTGCCGTTCGACCACGCTTGGCGGATATTGCTCGCAATCAACTCGATCGCCGACAAGCACAGCACATCGGTCATCGGCTGCCGCTTGACCGAAACGTAGGCTTCGATCGCATGCACCAACGCATCAACGCCGGTAGCCGCGGTCACGCTCGGCGGCGACGAAACGGTCAACATGGGATCAACAATTGCAACCGTCGGCATCAGGTATGGGCTGCCGATGAGCATTTTAACATCGGTTTTTTGATCGGTAATCACCGTATAAATAGTTGCTTCGCTGCCGGTGCCAGCGGTGGTCGGAATAGCGACCAACGGCACACCGGGATTGGCAATCTTGCCGATCCCCTTGTACTGCTCAATCGAGCCGGGGTTGGTCACCAGCACCGCCACCGCCTTGGCAGTATCGATCGGACTACCGCCACCCACCGCCAAGACAAAATCACACCCGCCCTCGTGATACGCCGCTAACGCCTCTTGCACATACTCAACCACCGGTTCGGTATTGACGCCGGCATACACGACACTGGCAATCCCATGATTAGCCAGATTCTGCTCTACCTGCCCAACAACGCCGATCTTCTGCATAATCTGATCGGTGACAATCAGCGCCTTTTTCCATCCCCGTTTGGCGCACTGCGCGCCGGTCTGCTCAACGGCGCCCGAACCGATCACCATCTGCGCGGGCATGATAAACTCTCGTGGCGGCATCATACGCCCTCTCCTTTCTGGCGAGTAAATTGCGAATATGTGGGACAGTAACACGGCGTGATTGCTGTGAAGTGTAATACAATGTGCGCATTGCGTCAAAACATGTCTTGACAGTGATAAAGAAGAATAGCCGCAAAAAGACGCAAAACCGCCCACATAAAACGCCATCTGCTACGCTGCCCCGCTTGGCGCGCATCATTGCCACTCACGGTATAATCAAAGCATTCGTGTAGCGGCGAGCGCGGCTGACCCGCTCGGCCCGATACAAAGGAGTATCGCAATGGATTTGACGGCAAACTACGACATGTTTCTCGGCCCTGAACACGACATGCTGCGCCAGACGGTGCGCAACTTCGCCGAGCGCGAGGTGGCGCCGCACATCCGTGAATGGGATCGCAGCGGCGCGAAGGCTGAGGGGCCGGAAGATCGCCCGCATCTGCGTCCGGTGCTGAAACGAATGGGAGAGCTAGGACTACTCGGTATCTGCATTCCGCAACGGTACGGCGGAGCCGGGATGGATTATCTCGCTTTGGCGGTGGTGTGTGAAGAGCTAGAGCGGGTCGATAGCTTTCTGCGTGTGGTGATGAGCGTGCATACCGGCCTCAACTCGCTCTCGCTGCTGCAATGGGGCACCGAAGAGCAGAAGCAACGCTTCCTCGCACCGCAGGCTCGCGGCGAAAAACTGGCCGCCTACTGCCTTACCGAGCCGAACAGCGGCACCGATGCCGCCGCAATGCAAGCTACCGCACGCCGCGACGGCGATGCCTACATTCTCAACGGTGAGAAGATCTGGATCAGTCTGGCCGATTTGGCCGATAACTTCCTTGTGTTTGCCAAGACCGACCCGGCTGCCGGGCCGCGCGGCATCACCGCGTTTATCGTCGAACGCACCATGCCCGGCGTGAGCAGCTACCCCATTCATGGCAAACTCGGCGTGCGCGCCGGCAACACCGGCGGCGTCGTCTTCCAAGATGTGCGGGTGCCGCTCTCGCACCGGCTTGGCGAAGAGGGAGAAGGCTTCAAGATCGCGATGGCCGCGCTCGACAATGGTCGCTACACGGTGGCAGCCGGCGCCACCGGCCTGATCCAAGCCAGTCTCGAAGCCAGCATCCGCTATGCCCGCGAACGGCAGACCTTCGGTGTGCCGATCGGCGAACACCAGCTCGTGAAGCGCATGATTAGCCACATGGTGCGCAAACTCGACACCTCGCGGCTGCTGGTGTACCGGGCCGGCTGGATGAAAAACAAGGGCATCCGCAACACCCGCGAGACGACGCTGGCCAAATGGCACGCGACCGTGAGCAGCTTTGAAGCTGCCGACGACGCGATCCAGATCCACGGCGCGTATGGCTACGCCGACGAGTATCCGGTTGAGCGGTATCTGCGCAATGCGCGCGGCGCGATCATCTACGAAGGCACCCGTGAGCTGCAAGAGCTGTTGCAGGCCGATTTTGTGATGGGCTACCGCAAGTATCCTAACCTGCGCTGCGAATTACCGGCGTATGACCCGGATGTGTGGGAGGGTGAGGGGTAAGGCGCTGGTGAGCGACACAGACGATCCCGCACCGTGCAGGAAATCCAACATGGCGGTATGGAGTGCGGCAGTCAAACTGCCGCATTCCATATTGCGAGGGCGCGTAGGGGCAGCACGGTGCGCTGCCTGCGCCCCCGCAGCAATCTCCCGCTGCGGCGAGAGCGAACGCACAATGGCCCCCACCCCAGCCCTCCCCCGCTGGGGGAGGGAGTCATAGGGCAGGGTGCCAGAGCCGGTTACTCCCGTACTCGGAGGGGATGACGTCGCCGCGCGTGGGCAGAGCATCGCTCTGCCTCTCCGCGCGGCTCGCAATGACAGCGGGGGAGCGGCAAGGGTTGCGCCGCCCTCTACATTGCGAGTTATGGCTCTTCGCTGAGGGTGGCCAGCATTTCTTGGGTATCGATCAGGTGATTATTGAAAATCTGCCGGGCCACGTCGAGCAACTGAAAGATCATCGGATCGCGCACTCGATAATAGACGACCGTGCCCTCTTTACGCGAATCGACGATATTCTTATTACGCAGCACAGCGAGCTGCTGCGATACATTCGATTGCTCGATTGCCAGCGCCTGCTGCAACTCCTGAACGCTCCGCTCGCCGGCGCGCAGTTGATCGAGAATGGCGAGCCGGGTGGGATGGCCAAGGGCCTTGAAGAACTCGGCTTTGAAGCGATGCAGCGGCATAAGGTACCTCTTCAAATATTCTAATATTTAGATACTTGTAACATAAAAGTGTGCAACCGTCAAGATAGAGAAGGTATCCGCACGACGATCCCAGATGGAACGCTGCACTGAATAGCTCTCTGTACGGCAACGGGTTCTCAGTGGAGTTGCCAGCCGGCGTAGTGATTGCACCGCGCGCAAGAGGTGGCTTCGGCCAGCTTTGGCAAGGCGCTGCCTTGCCAAAACCGCCCTCGCAATGACCTACGACAACGCGAGCGCATACCAATGACGCCAGATGAGCTACTGTTTTGAAGATTGCCGCTGCTCTACCATCACAGCCCATCTCGTTGCCACCCTCCTAATTATCCCGTTGACAGCCCTCGGCAACAGTGCTATACTTCGCGAATATGAGAATATGCAAGTATTATCATATTTTGATTAAGGCATCATCATGAACAGCATGCTCAATCGAATCCCATTGTTCTCCATCTTACAGCGCGAATTCGCCGGTTATTCAGGCAATGCACTACGCGCCGATGTGCTAGCCGGTCTCACTACTGGCGCAGTCGCCCTGCCACTTGCCCTCGCCTTTGGCGTCGCCTCTGGCGCCGATGCCCCGGCTGGCCTCGTCACCGCCATCCTCGCCGGCCTGATTATCGGCGGCCTCGGTGGCGCAGCGTACCAGATCAGCGGGCCGACTGGCGCGATGTCGGCGATCTTGATCGCGATTTCGGCTCGCTACGGGATCGAAGGCGTGTGGGTGGCCACCTTAATGGCCGGCATGATGATGATTGCGCTCGGCCTTGCCCGGCTAGGACGCTACATCTCGTTTATCCCCTCGCCGGTCATTGCTGGCTTTACCAGCGGCATTGCACTGATCATCGCGATTGGCCAGCTTGATAACGTGCTTGGCATTCAGACTCCTAAAGCTGAAAATGCCCTCGAAAAACTGCTGCACTATTTCACCCACCCGCTGATGCCTGATTGGCACACTGTGCTCATTGCCGGCACAGTGATTGCGGTGATGCTGATTCTGCCACGCTTCAATAAAACGATCCCCGCCTCGCTGGTCGGGATTATTATCGCCACCGTGCTCAGCTTCAGTTTAGGCTGGAATGTGCCGATCATCGGCGACATTCCCCGCACCATCTTGCTCGATCATCGCTTGACATGGAGTCAAATACCGTGGGAACACTTAAGCGATCTGTTAACGCCAGCCGTCTCAATTGCTGCGCTCGGCGCGATCGAGAGTCTGCTCTGCGGCGCCGTCGGTTCAACGATGAGCGGCAAACCGTTCGACAGCAATCAGGAACTGGTTGCGCAAGGGGTCGGCAACCTGCTCATTCCCTTCTTCGGTGGCGTACCAGCCACTGCCGCTATCGCGCGCACTAGTGTGGCGATTAAGAGCGGCGCGGTTACCCGGCTGACCAGCATTGTCCACGCTTTGCTGTTGCTCTTGAGTGCGCTAGCGTTAGGGCCGATTATTCGCTATGTGCCATTGGCAGCGTTGGGTGGCGTGCTCTTGGTCACGGCGTGGCGGATGAATGAATGGGAGAGCATTCACTTCTTCGTCAATGCCCGCCTGCGCCACGCACTGGCCGGCTTTTTCATCACGATGCTGGCGACGGCTGCGCTCGATCTGACCCAAGCCATCTTGATCGGGATTGCGATCTCGGCAGTGATTTACCTGCGCCAGTCGGCCACTAGCACCGTGGTCACCAGCGCTCCGATCAACCCGCAGCAGTTGCAAGTGCAGGGAACGCCGATTACCGCTACCTGCCCCAGCATCCACGTTTACTACTTGACCGGGCCGGTCTTTTTCGGCAGCGTGACAACGGTGCTCGAAGCGTTTGAGACTGCCGGCGATTATCACACGATTATCATCAGTATGCGCGGCGTGCCGCTGGTTGATGCAATGGGCATTCAGGCGCTGCACCAGATCGTCGAAGAGCATCATGCCCGCGGCGGCGAAGTGATTTTCACTGCGCTTCAACCTAATGTGCTCGAGATGTTCCGGCGCACCGGTTTGTTTGATCTGGTCGGCGCACGCAACATCTATTGGAGCTCGGCGGATGCGATTATCGAGTTGCACGAAAAGCGGCTGGTCGCCGGTTGCCCGCGCTGCCATGCTCATGGTGAGAGTTGCCAAGTCTTGCAGATGGCGCGCGCACGGCTGAGCGGGCAATTAGAGAACCCGCCAGTTCCTAGTTCAGAGCCATCTACCCAAGCCGGCTAAGAGATTAGGACATTAACCTGCTGAAGCGAACGGTATGCCCGGCCCTGCAAGGCCGGGCAAGTATTTGCCAAGCCCGATCTGCGGGTTGGCTAGAAACCCGCCTTTCGCACCGGGGAGCGAAAGGGTAGCGGAAATCTTCGCAATGATTTAGTATACTCATACCCGATTCCCCTTGCCCTGCTCCCCGCGCTGCAGGGGCAGAAGCCGGACATCACGCTACCGGCGAGGAATGAGGCGAGAGAAGACATTTCGCAACAATGACGAGGATCGCATGTCACAACCAACCCTCTGCATCATCACCCCCAACCCGGCGCTGGATCGGATCTTAAGCGCGCCAGAGCTGCGCCTCGGCGCTGTCCGGCGCGTTGCCAAATCGTGGGTTGCCGCTGGCGGCAAAGGCTTGAACGTGGCCCGCGCTGCCAAGGCGATCGAAACGCATGCGGTAGTTTGCGCGCCGCTCGGCGGTCTCACTGGCCAGCAAGTGGCATGGCTCGCCACGCAAGAAGGATTGCCTATCCACACCGTAGCGATCGCTGGCGAGACACGGGTCTGCACGTTGATCGTCGATCCGGCGACAGGTGAGGTAACAGTCTTGAATGAAGTCGGGCCACACCTGAGCGACCGGGAATGGCGCGCGTTTACCGGCCAGATCTTAGACATTGCTGCTGAGTGGTATCTGATCTGCGGCAGCTTGCCGCCGGACGTGCCACCTGACGCACTGACCGAACTGATCGCAACGCTCCACCAGCACGGTTGCCGGGTGATGGTTGATACGAGCGGCGCGGCACTCGCAGCGGCAGTGAAGGCCAAACCAGCGGTCGTAAAGGTAAATGGGGAAGAACTAGGAGACTTACTAGATGTGAGCATCACCAGTGTGGCCGACGCGCAACGCGCAGTGCCCAAATTGCATCAGTACGGCATCGAGGTGGTGGTGGTCACACTCGGCGCGTATGGAGCGGTAGGGATTGACGCTCATGATCGCGTGATTGCGATCCCGCCGCAGGTATCGGTTCGCAACCCGATCGGCTGCGGCGACTCGTTTTTGGCCGGGTTAGCTCGCGCCTTCAGCAACGGTCACAACCTCGCCGCTGCACTGCGGATTGCAACGGCATGCGCCGCCGCTGACGCGCAAACCTTGGCGCCGGGAGCGATTGATCGAGCAACCGCCCAAGCGCTGCTTGACCACGTTGCCATCAGTTATTGGTGAACCTCAGCCGGTTGCGGCGGAGTCGCACCGATCAAACGCGCCAACTGGCGCATCTGATCAGCGGTGAGATAGGCGCTGCGTTGGCCGGTCGCCGTATAGAACGTAAGATCGCCGCCAGCGCCAAGGATCAACCGGTAGCCGCCGATCTCGCGGATCCGCTTCTGCACCGCACCGAGCAATTCGCGCAACACCGCCACCTCGTCAGCATTGAGCACAACCGCATCGTAACCGCGGATCAGATGGTGCAATATCAACGCCGGCGTCGCATCAGGATGGTAAGCCGCTTCAAATTCACCGATCAGCGTGATCTGCATCCTCTGCCTCCCTCATCACTGGCCGGTCGCGAGTTGCGATCACCACCTGCCAGATACTCTCTTCCGCAAAGGGCACCGGCGGCAAAGCCGCATCACCAAAAACGCTCAGAGGACGGAGACCAGCGGCACGCAGCATTGCCGTCAATTCAGGGAAGCCATAGAGCCGGATCTGGTCGCCGGGATGGGTAACATCAATCCCGCGACTGGCATCAACATAGCGATAATCGATTTCAAGTGTCGCGCGCCGCGGATCAAATCGCGCCTCACGCAAGACAAACCCACTGCCGATCGGATACCAACCACTGCGAAAATCGCGCAGATAACGGCTAATCTGGTACGGATTCAGGCACTGCACCACCAGCTTGCCGCCATACACGAGCGCGCGGGCAATACCGTTGAGCACCGCTTGGTTCGTGGCATCGTCGAAAAAGCCAAGGCTGCTATTCATCAGCAGCACAACATCAAACCGCTCGCGGTACGGCAAATCTCGCATATCGCCAGTGACAAACTCCACGTTCAACCCACGTTCAGCGGCAGCCGCACGGGCATGGTCGATCACCGGCGCCGCAGCATCAAGGCCGGTAACCGTCCACCCGCGCGCCGCCAACGCCAAGCTATGGCGACCACCGCCGCAGGCCAGATCGAGGATCGACTCAACCCCTTGCAACCCAAGCGCATCGATCAAAAAATCGACTTCGCGACGGGTCAACTCATCGGCATACTGGCGATAGTGGGCAAACTCATAGACTTGCAGCAGCTCTTCCCACCACTCTCGCGACGCCTGTTCGGCCATACCAGCTCCCAGTGCCATCACAGATCGACCGTGCGCGGCATGATCGGCAATTCATCAACTCGCAGGCTGGGCGGAAGCGTGCAAACCCACAGCAACGCCTGCGCCACATCATCGACCGTCATCAAACGTTTGCGTAATTCTTCGGCTGGATTAAGCGGGGCAATATCGGCATCAATCATCCCGGAGAAGACAGTTGTGACAAAGACGTTATAGGGGCGCAACTCTTGGGCCAGCGCTTGCGACAGACCTGATAGCGCGAACTTCGCCGCGCAGAAGGGCGCGATGTTCGCAACTCCAATTTTGCCGACCCGTGAACCGAGATTCACGATCGTCCCACTACGCTGGCGCTTCATATACGGCGCTACGGCTCGCATCAGGTAGAACACGCCGTTCAGATTAACATCCATCACCGCCTGCCATTCGGCATCGGTAAACTGCTCAAGCGGAGCGATCTTCTCGACATTGCCAGCGCAATTGAGGACGATATCGATCCGGCCTAACATCTGCACGGTCGAATCAACCAGATACTGAACCTGCGCCGGCACAGTGATGTCGGTGGGAATGGCGAAGGCATTGTAGCCTTCGGTCGTAATCATGCTGACCAGATGTTCGAGCCGATCACGCCGCCGGGCAGCAGCGATCACAGTTGCGCCTTCGCGTGCGAAGAGACGAGCAGCCGCATAACCCACCCCGCTCGAAGCGCCGGTAACAATGACGACGCGCCCTTTCAATTTCATAGCGTCTTCTCCGAATCATCACCACATCACAACGGCTCCATGGGTATTATACCTGAGGAATATCTGAAATATAGACCTTTTCAGCAGAGCTGGATGGTAATGCCGTGGTAGAATCGTTGCGCTACCATTGCGTTGGCGAGCAAGAAGTGGTATAACATTACAGGTATAACAACATTAGGAGAAGGGGCGCAATGTACTGGGAGACGATCGCGGATCTACTACACCACCCACGGGTTGTTGAGACACGCCACCACATGCACCACAGTGTTCCCAAGCACGATCATCTGCTACGCTCGGTTCACTTTTCATATTACCTAGCGCCTTTTTTTGGCGCCGATCAGGTGACGTGCGTGCGTGCTGCCCTTCTCCATGATCTCGATTCGCGGTATGGCACCCTCACCACGCACGGCGCCATCGCCGCGCGAGTTGCTGCTGAGCTTGGCGAACCAGCAGAGGTTTCTGCGGCGATTATTAGCCATATGTATCCCTTCGGGCCGCGCCCAACCACGCGGGAAGGCTGGGTATTAGCGGTAGCTGACAAACTGGCCTCGCTCGCCGATCTCGGCGCCTTCGTTGGCGGGCTTTTTTCGGGCCACAGCTTGCGCGTGCGCCGGCAGCTTTGCCAGAGCGACCCCTTCTACGCCGCCCGTTACACTCGCCGCCGTCACCGCCGGCTGATCAGTTCGCTATGGCGCCGGCTTGGGCGCGCCAGCTTGTCGCGTTGGCGCTTGAGCGGCCAAACGCCGCAGGTACATTAGCAATCGCCCCTCTACCATCTAGCTCATACAACGAGCGACAGGCGCCATTGCCTGTCGCTCATTCATGCCAAACCGATACTATGCCAACACTTGCAGCAACTGCAAGCAGAGCGTGATTGAGGCACGCGCATCAATCACTGCTTGATCGCTCGACAGACACCTCGTCAGCCGGGGGCGAGCGGGGTGCGTCTTGAGCCGGTTTATCTGCCGACGGAGCAGGTTCAGCTATCACTTCAGCCAACGCCGCCACCGGACGCAAACGCGCCGGTAACACGCCAGCCGGGCTCGGCGGGTCGCTGAGCCGCCCATACAGATACAAAAACAAATCGCGCGCCATCGCACTGAGCGGAGCCGAGAGAATCGCGCCCAGCAGACCAAAGACCTGCGAACAAACGACCAACACCACCATCAAGATGGCCGGATGCACGCCGACGCTCTCGCCAATGATACGCGGCACCAGAATATGATTTTCGAGCTGTTGGATCGCAATGTAGAGGATCGTCACCGCCAGCGCAGTGGTCGGCGAATCAGCCAATCCCAGCAAGATCGCCGGAATCGCGCCGATAATTGGGCCGATCACCGGCACCAACTCGGTAATGCCGGCAACGACAGCCAGCAACACGGTGTACGGAATCTTCATCCCGGCCATATTGAGCGCCGTAAGCCCAATCCACGAGGCGAGGCCGACCGAGGTGCCAAGGATCAACTGGCCGCGCAGGTAGCCGCTGAGGTCGTGATCGATGATCGAGAGCATTGCCCATACATCAGCCCGCAAGCGCGGGTGGATCATGTTGTTGAAATACTCGCGCCCGGCGCGGGTATCCATCAAGACATAGAAAAGCCAAAACGGGACAAGGAAGAAGCCAAGCAGGAAGGTCACGGTATTAACGACCGAGAGCACGCTATTAATCAAAAACTGGCCAATTCCTTGCAGATAATTCACAAAATTAGCCCGCAGCGTGCTCAACCCCTCAGCGGCGGCAGAGGCAATGGCGTTCTGCACTTCCGCCTGCACTGGCGGCGGCAAGCTGGCGAGCAACTGTTCGTACTCATCAATCAGCCGGTTGGCTTCGCGCTGGATCGTCGCAATATCCGGCAGCGCGCGGATCAATTCGGTGATCTGGGCAATCAGCGGCGGCACCACAAACGCAATTGCAGCGACAATAGCGCCGAAGGTAAGCACATAGACTGCCAGAATGGCCAGCCAGCGCGGCAGCCACCGCTCAAAAAAATTCACTAACGGCAAGAACAGATACGCGAGCACACCGCCAAAAATAAACGGCGTGATCGCCGAACCGGCGTGGCTCAGGAGCCAACCGGCGAGATAAAGCGAAACAGCGACTAACAGCCAGCGCGCACCAAGACGGATCCGTTCAGGGGTGAAGAAGTTCATGCAACCTCTACGACACTACCGGCGCGGCATCGATCAACCATCAGCGTTCATCACGTGGATTCAACGTACTGACAGTCAACATCGTTGCGATCGAATTGCCGGTATTTGTCCAGCTATAGGCCGTATCATCGCGGAAGAAGAGCGTATCACCGGCGGCGAGGTCATATTGCTCTTCACCTAAAGTATACCGCACATTGCCGGCCAGCACATATACCATCTGGCTGCCCCGCGATGAGAAACCTTGCTGGCTGCTGCCGGGATAGGCCTCGATCAAGCGCGCATCAAGATCGCTATTGGGCGGCAGCAACGAAAAGACTTGCACCGGCGCATCATCAAGCGACAAGCGCACCCGATCGGCAGGCCGCACAACCTGACCAACTTGCTGATTATCTTCACCCTCGAAGAAATGGGTCATCTGCACGCTGAAAAATTGCGCCAATTTGCGCAGATTAGCCACTGAAATATTGACTTTATCACGCTCGAGGCGGCTGAGGAACGAGGGGGTCAACCCCGACCCTTCAGACACCTCTTGCAGTGTCAGGCCACGCTCTTGACGCAATCGCCCGATCTTTTGTCCGAGTGACATACGCTATCTCGAAATAATACAAAAGCGAGCGCGCACAGCCGGCGCGCGCTGCGGTTGCCGTTATCTCAACAGTTTCAATTTGTCAGTTGTGATTATACGCCAGCGATAGCCCCACGTCAAGGTGTTGCACAGGAGCAATAGCAGAGGTTTAGATGATATTAAAGCGTGATGACGCAAAAATTGCACAGGTTTCATTAATGTAAATGACGTATCAGTTCATGCGATGGATATTATACCATCCGATCACGGCGGCGCAACACCCATGCGGCAATCGCCAAACAGATGATCGCATACCCAATCAAGGCCAGCCAGCGCCCGACCAGATGCACTGGATCATGGTTGAACGCGGCTTCCGTTTCGAGAAAGGCCGGCGTACAGCCGGACGGAATACTACCCTGATCGTCCGTATTTGGCAAATTGCACAACCGGTTAAGGTCCAAGCTCGCACCCAGCGCATCCATCGCCCAACGGCTGATCGTCAACCACGAGAGCGGGGTAGCCAGCCCTTCGATAGTGAAGATGAGACCGGCAAACAAAATCTGGGGAATCAGTGCAAACGGCACCAGACTAATCGCCCGATCAGGCGTCGCCGAAGCGGCGCTAATGGCCAATCCCAGCGCCATCCCCGCACTGGAAGACAAGACCAGCGTGAGAAACGTTTCGATGAGCGGCGGCAACAGAATGCCGGTCTCGCCCGGCAATGCCACTTTCAGCAACACGATGCCGAGCAAGACGATCGTCTGCACCAACACCAGCGCGCTTAGCACCGTCACTTTCGAGAGCAGGTACGGGCCGATGCGCAGGTTCACCAACCGTTCGCGCCGGTACACGGCCTGTTCTTTCGTAATTTCGCGCGCAGCGTTAATGATCCCAAACCAGACACTCACCGTTGCCAGCATAAAAAGCAGCTTCTTAGCCTCGCCGCGCTGGATGAGGTCTTGGGCCTGCACGCCGGTCAGCGCATCACTGCGCGCCACCAACAACAACAGCACGGCAATGATAGGCGCTTGCAGCAATAAGATCAGCAGGTTCCGCCGATCTTGCAGCATCAGGTCAAAATAGCGCCGGGTGAGCAAGACAAACTGCCGCCACGCCGACACGCGCTGCGGCGGCTGCGCGGCGGCATTGCTCTGCACCAGCGGCCCGCTCGGCGTCGTCGCCAGCCGGTTGGCGACATATTGTTGGTACAACGGTGACTGGCGATAGCGCATTTCCCACAATTCGGCCAGACTCGGCGGCGTCTGCGCTGCCGGATGCGCCGCTCGCCACGCCTCATATTCAGCGCGCAGATCTTGTTGCACCACCGGATGATCGGCAGCGGCCACTCCCTCGATCTTGGTGTAGATGTCAGCAAAATCGCCGCTGGTAATCTGAAAGAAGCGCAGCGCCTCAGCCGGCGGGCCAAAGAAGACCATGCGCCCGCTGCCGGCCATAAAAATCACGTGGTCGCACTGGGTGATGTTGGCGGTAGCGTGCGTCACTAGCACCACCGTGCGCCCGCTGTCGGCCAACCGGCGCAAAGTATACATCATCTTCTTTTCGAGGCCGGGATCGAGGCCGCTGGTCGGCTCATCGAGGAAGAAGAGGCTGGGGTCAGCGAGCAGCTCAGCGCCAATGCTCACCCGCTTGCGCTGGCCGCCCGACAGCGCCTCAATCGGCTTGTCACGGTGCGGCGCCATTTCCACATCGTCAAGCACCCGCTCGATCCGTGCCTTCACCTCGCTATCGGCGGTGTCAGCCGGCAAACGCAGCCGCGCGGCATATTCCAAAGCCCGCTGCACCGGCAAGACCCGATGGAGAATATCGTCTTGCGGCACGTAACCTAACACCGCCTGATAAGCCGCAAAATTGCGGTAAAAATCATCGCCATTGACCAGCACCTGCCCCTGCTCGGCGGGAGCATAACCGCAGAGCGCTTTCATCAGGGTGCTTTTGCCGGTGCCAGAACCGCCGACAATCGCGACAAATTCGCGCGGCGCAATCGAGAGCGAAACATCGTTGAGGATGACCCGCTGCACCCCGTTGCGCGTCACCACCCGCGACAGGTTGCGGGCATCAATCCGGAGCGCCCCTTGCTGATCGTAGCGATCAAGGCTGGTAACGTTGTAGACCAGCTTAAAAGCGCCGATCTGGATCACATCGCCCGCCTTGAGCGCCACTGGCGCGGTCACGCGCTGGCCATTGACAAACGTGCCGTTAGTGCTGCCCATATCGCGCAGGACAACGCCGCTGGGAGTGCGATCAAGCTGGGCATGAAAGCGCGACACTTGCGGATTGTCGAGAATGATGTCACATCCTACCCGACCAATAGTTATTTCTGGATCGTTGGGATCGAGCGGGAATTGGGTCGGCACCGCGCGCAGCGCCTCCGCCGTCGCCAACGCCGCATTGCGATAGGTCAACGAGACAAAATTGCCGGTCGCCGGATCGCCGATCCGGATCACATCGCCATCGGCTAACACGCGCTCGGTGATACGCTGGCCGGCAAAGAGCAGCCCGTTGCGACTGCCCACATCGACAATCCGGTGACCTTGGCCCACTGGCTCGATGCGGGCATGGCGACCGCTGACAAAACGCGACTGCAAGACCAGATCGTTATCCGGGGCGCGCCCAAGCGTCACCGGTTGCGCGCCTAAGACCACATCACGTTCGACGCCGGGTTCGCTGATATGCAACACCGCGCTGCCGGCAGCGATGATTGTCGCCGGAGCATTGGTCACCGGCGCGGGCAATGACCTCCCGCACGACGGGCAGAAGCGAGCATCAGCGCGGGCAAGCGAGGCTTGGCAAAACGGGCACAACGGCGGCTTGGCAATCGCCACAGGACGGCTCCTATGCTATAATGCGAGGCGTTCTAACCGATCTTGTGATAGCACAGATTAGCATGATTTGCAACTAGATGCGCCCCAACCGTTGCGGCTATCCACTATACAACGCGCTTTTGGAGGGTCGGGCAAGTTGCAAGAGGGTGAGCCTCTTTACCTGAACCTAATCGCATCCCATCTCTTTTTCTGAACGTCATATCACGCAGGCAGCGTAACGCATCTCGGCAGCGACAAGGATCAGCGGTGGCAACACAAGATATCGGGCGATGCAGAGTTTGCGGCAAAGCAACCGGGACAGCCCAGCAGGTTTGCCCACACTGCGGCGCACCGCTGGATCCGTTCCCCGAACGAGTCATTGTAACTGGCGAACGGCAATTAGCCCTTACTGCCGACACTATCAGCTTACATGATTTGTTAGCGATTGTGGAAGCGGGGGTTGCGTTCTGGCGACGGCGCTACGAGAGTTCTACCGGGGTGGCGCGCGAGCAGGCAGCGTATGCGCTGCGTGAATTGTCGCAAATTCTCGCCAGCCTTGCCCAACAGATCGCGCAAGGGCGCGAGACAGTGCAAATTACCACTCGCCTGCCCGTCCAGCGCCGTTACCCGCTCGCCTGCCCGCTCTGCGGGCGCGGCAACCGCGCCCAAGCGCGGTTTTGCGTCTCGTGCGGCGCGGCACTGCAACCATCACGGCGGGCTAGCGTCCCGCCGCCGCCGCTGCAAGCCCAGATTGCCGTGCGTAGCCACATTGGGCAGGTGCGTACGGTCAATGAAGATACGGTCTATGCCGGCGCCTTTAGCCGCGGCGATGAACCGCTTGGCGCACTGTTGTTGGTAGCCGACGGCATGGGGGGCGCGGCTGCCGGCGAGATTGCTTCGCAGATCGCCGCCGAGACGGTCAAAACCAGCTTGCAACAGGCATTGAATACAGCGTTGCCCGATCATGATGATGGTTGGCTGGCGCTGTTGCAGGCAGCGGCGCAAACTGCGCACGAACAGATCGCAGCGGCGGCCCGCGCTGATCAGCGCCGGGCCGGGATGGGCACGACGTTAACGGTTGCACTCGCTGTTGGCCGGCGGGCGTATCTGGCCCATGTCGGCGATAGCCGGGCCTACCTGATCACGCCGGGCAGCTCTGGCGAACCGCCAGCGTGGCAACAACTCACCACCGATCATACGATCGTGGCGCGCTTGGTTGATATTGGCCAACTCAGCCCAACAGCAGCGCGCACGCACCCGCAACGCCACATCCTTTACCGTTCGCTCGGCGCCGACCAACCATTAGCAGCCGATACACGCGCCCAACCACTGGCCCCCGGCGATATTTTGCTGCTCTGCTCTGATGGGTTGTACAATCACGTCAGCGATGATGAGCTGGCCCGTTTGGCCGTCAGCCAGCCGCCAGATCGGGCCGCTACGGCATTGATCGAACTCGCCAACCAGCGCGGCGGCCACGATAATATCTCAGTCGCGATCGCTCGCTTTACGAACCGATCTGCAACTTAGGCGAAGGTTTATGCGTTGTTCTATATGTGGGGCGGAAAATCGCGCGCAAGCTCGTTGCTGCGCTGTCTGCGGCCAGCCATTGCCGGGACGCCAGCCATTGCCAGCCAGCGAGGGGTTGCTGAGCGAGATGCTCACCCAAACGATTGCGCCGCCAGCATCACTGTATGCCGGCGAGGAGGAGACGATGGAGACCAACTTGCCACTCTTTGCCAACCGGTTTGCGCCGGTCTATCCTCTCACCGAACCATGGCCGGTTGGCCCGCTCGAAGTACGCGATCTGGCGCCGTGGCAACGCTGTTGGGCTTGTGGCTCAACCGCTAACGACGCCAACGAGTCGTACTGCATCGATTGTGGCGCTGCGCTGGAAGCGCGTGTCTACCCCGCTTTTCTCTCGCATCGCGATGAGCCGTCTGGCCCTGCCTTGATCGACCGGCTGGCCGACCCGCTAGCCCGCGCCATCTTGCCCGACATTATCGAACAGTGCGATTTGAATGGCATGCGACTGACGGTGCTGGCCGATACGGAATTGACGCCCTTGGCGACACCGCTCGATGAGACAACGGCGTTGACGATTGGCGCCTCGCTTGCCCAATTGCTAGTGAATCTGCATGGCTCCGGTATCGCACTCGGCTCGCTGACGATCGATGATCTCGGCTTGAGCGGGCCGGCAAAGGTCTGCTTGCGGCAGGCCAACCAGCTACGGTTAGTCGGTGACGCCGAACGTGAAGCTGCGTTTCAGGCCGACTTGTTGGCATTGGCGGAAGCACTAGAACGGCTAACCGCCATCCCGCGCACGACCCAACGGTTGAGTGAAGAGACGGTAGCGGACGTTGACCAGATGCCGGATGGCTTAGGGGTGGTATTACGCCAGATCCGCACCGGCGAGCTGCACGATGCTGCTGCGGTCGCGGCCCGCTTGACCGCCTTGCGCGATGAACGCACCCATCCCGTGCCTCTCTTCCAACTCGCCGGCTCGTATACCGATGTCGGGCGCGTGCGCGATCACAACGAAGATAGCCTGTTTAAGCTGACCCTTTGCCTCGAAAACAATGGCCAGCGCCAGAGTTGCGGCGTGTACATTGTCGCTGATGGTATGGGCGGCCATGCCGCCGGCGAAGTCGCGAGCGGGATGGCAGTCCGCACAGCAGCGCGTGTCATCATTGACAACTATCTGCAACAAATGATCGCTGGATCGCGTCTGTATCACGAGGCTGAGATGCGTGAATTGGTGCGGCAAGCGGTGTTATCCGCTAACGAGGCTATCTATCGCGAGAGCCGCGCCCAAGCGAACGATATGGGTTCGACGTTGACCATGGCGTTAGTCGTAGGCGATCGGGCCGTGATCGCAAATGTTGGCGACAGCCGCACCTATTTGTTTCGTGATGGCAAGCTGCGCCGGATTAGCAAAGACCACTCGTTGGTGATGCGGCTGGTGGAGCTTGGTCATCTGCGCGAAGAGGACATCTACACCCACCCGCAACGCAATGCGGTGCTCCGCTCGCTCGGCGATCGGGCTGAGCCAGACGTTGATCTCTTTAGCTTGCGATTGCTCCCCGGCGATGCGCTCTTGCTCTGTTCCGACGGCCAATGGGAGATGACGCGCGATTCGGAAATGGAACGGATTATGACCGAAGAACCCGATCCGCAACGAGCCAGCGCTGCGCTAGTCGCAGCGGCTAATCGGGCAGGCGGCGAGGACAATATCGCAGTGATTCTGGTGAGAATGACGCTATGAACTGTCCACAATGCGGCGCAACGATCCATAATGACGTGCTCTTCTGCCCTGAATGTGGCGCGCGCATACGCGACAGCGGCCAGCTAGCGAGCGTAGCGCCACCGTTGCAGGTGTTGCAGGGCCGGTATGAATTACGGCGCCGGCTAGGCGCCGGCGGCATGGGATCGGTCTATCTGGCGACTGATCGCCGGCTCACCACGGCTCAATGGGCGGTGAAGGAAATGAGCGACATGGCGATCACGTCACCGCTTGAGCGCCAACAAGCCCAAGAGGCCTTCCGGCAAGAGGCGGAGTTGCTGGCGAAACTCAACCATCCCTATTTGCCGCGCGTGACCGATCACTTTGAAGAGAATGGCCGCCACTATTTAGTCATGGAGTTTGTGCCCGGCGAGAACTTGCGCGATTATGCCAATCGGGTCGGTCTGCCCCGACCCCTCCATGAAGTTTTGCGCTGGACAGCGCAAATCTGTGAGGTACTTGCTTACCTGCACGCGCAACAACCGCCGATCATCTTTCGCGATCTCAAGCCGACTAACGTGATGATTACGCCTGACGGGACGATCAAGTTGGTTGATTTTGGCATCGCTCGCCTCTTCAAACCGGGCAAAGAGCGCGACACCCAAGCCTTTGGCACCCCCGGTTATAGCGCCCCCGAACAAT